>NZ_JACHIG010000022.1 GCF_014203095.1 Prosthecobacter vanneervenii
CATGCCACCCTTGGCCCAAAGGTACAGCAACGTTTTTGTCACATACCCCCCTCAAACACCATGCCGAACACTACTGGCAGGAGTGCCCATCGTACCTCAGATCTTCGGCTCCCAGCCTTTCCGGTACCCACCGTCGCGGCCCCAGAGCTTCATCGCCTCGGCATTGTCCAGCACCTTGCCGGTCTTGGGATCGCATTTCACCACGGTGTTGGTGCGGTAGGCCATGTTGCCCAGGTGGCACATCATGGTGCTCTTCTGGCCTTCTTCGATGGGGCTGTTGAGCTTGGCATTGCCACGAATGGCCTCGATGAAATTGCCCATGTGTGCGGGGTCGCCGCCACCAGCGGCCTTGCTCTTGCTGACCTCGGCGCCTTTGGGGTCGTAGATGGTCCAGGAGTCGCGCGCGATGCCCATGGTGCCGTTGTCGCCGTAAAAGATCACCTCGGCCAGCGGCTTTTCGGCGGCGCGCGGGTGGCTGCTGCTCTGCACCCACTCGCAGCCGGCGTGGCCGAAATCATACACGGCTGTGCCGGTGTCCGGCGTCTCCTGGGCGTCCTGGTAGAAGTAGCGGCCGCCGTTGTAGGTGGTGCGCAGGGGGTAGTCTCCCTTGAGGCCCCAGCGCAGGATGTCCAGGGTGTGGATGCCGTTATTGCCCAGCTCGCCATTGCCCCAGTGCCAGAACCAGTGCCAGTCGTAGTGGGCCAGCTTTTTGAAGTCGTGCTTCACATCATCCGGCACGGGGCCCTGCCACAGGTCGTAGTCGATGTCCGGAGAAGCGGGCTTCTCGTTGGTAGCCACGGATTTGCGGGTGTTGTAGTAAAAGCCGCGGCCGTAGCGCACGGGGCCGATGGCGCCGCCGTGCAGGGCCTCGATGGCCTCCTTCATCCAGGTGCGGCGCTGATTGCCCATTTGCACGAGGCGGTCGTATTTCTTCGAGGCGGCCACGATCATCTCGGCCTCCTGCGCGTTCTGGCTGCCGGGCTTTTCCACATAGACGTGCTTTCCGGCCTGCATGCACAGCAGCGCGGCGGGGGTATGCCAGAAGTTCGGCGTGGCGATGAAGACGGCGTCCAGCGTCTTGTCGTCCAAAATGGTGCGGAAGTCCTTCACGCCCACGCAGGAGACTTTCTGTGTGTCATTCACCACCTTGAGCCCTGCCTCCAGGCGTTTGGGGTCCACTTCAGCCAGATAGGCGATCTCCACGTTCGGGAGCTTGAGCAGCGCCTGTACGTGCTGCATGCCGCGCCCCAGCGCCACCACGGCCACCTTCACCTTCTTTCCGGCCTCATCTGCCGCGTAGAGTTTTGGAAGAGCGGAGGCTGCGGCAAGCACGGACGTTTGATGGAAAAAAGTGCGGCGGTTCATGATGGTGAGACCAAATCGGTGCCGGGGGGCTGGGTCTTGCGGCCAATCAAATCTTCCTCCTCCTCCCTTTGAGTGCCCATCGTTACCGCCCCCGGGAGGAGGAGTATGAGGAAGAGCAGGAGCAGGATTGCCAAAACGCCCTTTTTGCGCCAAGAATCCCCTTCACATGACTTTCGCCGACCTCCACCGCATCTATCACCAGCCCTTTTTCGACCTCCTCAAGCAGGCCCGCGCCGTGCATGACGAGCACTGGACCGGCAACGAGGTGCAGCTCTGCACCCTGCTGAGCATCAAGACCGGCGGCTGCAGCGAGGACTGCGGCTACTGCGCCCAGAGCGCCCGCTACAGCACCGGCGTGCAGGCGGAGAAGCTGCTGCCCAAGGAGCAGATCCTGGACCGTGCCCTGGCCGCCCGCGCCAGCGGCTCCACCCGCTTCTGCATGGGCGCCGCCTGGAAGGGCGTGCGCAAAGGCACTCAGAAGTTTGACCAGGTGCTCGATATCGTCCGCGATGTGTCCAAGCTCGGCATGGAGGTCTGCGTGACCCTCGGCGAACTCGGTGCGGAAGAAGCCGCCGACCTCAAGGAAGCCGGTGTCACCGCCTACAACCACAACGTGGACACCTCCCCGGAGCACTACCCGAACATCGTCAGCACCCACTCCTTTGAGGACCGCCTGCGCACCATCCGCCACGCGCAGGATGCTGGCATGTCCGTCTGCTGCGGCGGCATCCTCGGCCTGGGCGAGACCATCGACGACCGCCTGAAAATGCTGGAGGTCATCTCCAACTTCAATCCCCAGCCCGAGAGCATCCCGATCAACGCCCTCATGCCCATCAAAGGCACGCCGATGGGCGACAACGAAGTCGTCGATTCCTTCGCCTTCATCCGCATGATCGCGGTGACCCGCATCGCCGTGCCAAAGGCCAAGGTGCGCCTCAGCGCCGGTCGTACGAACCTGAGCCGTGAAGCCCAGGCCCTCGCCTATTTCGCCGGTGCCAACTCCATTTTCTACGGAGACAAACTCCTCACCGCCGCCAATCCGCGCGCCAACGAGGACATGAAACTCCTCCGCGACCTCGGCCTCGCCCCCCAGGCTCCGAACCCGGACATGGAAGCCCCCGAGGCCACCGAAGGCCGCCCCCTCATGCCCTGCTGCACCGAGGAGCACGCGTGTGAGATGGAGAAGGCGAACGGGTGCTGTTAGACAATTACTTGATCATGCATGCCTGGATGAAAACCGTCATCGCAGGCGTGCTGATTGAGGCTGTGCTCTTTGCTGCCATGAATATGGCACCGAGTGGTCCTTGCGGGCCTGCAACTCAATGGGGTGTGCTCTTGGTTTTGCTGCACATTCCTTCAGCCGCGATTCTCTACCCGGTGGCTTGGATGCTGCCGGATGAGCGATGGGTCGCACCCCTTTGGTTTGTCTCCTCCAGTCTGATCTGGGCGTTGTTGATTCACGGCTGCCTCGCGTTAGTCAGAAGCCTGCGACCTTGACCGAAATCACACCGCCGCCTTCAACAACCTCGCCAGATACATTCCCGCTGTCTTTCCTACCTCCACCACTTCGGCATGGTGCAGCGTCTGTGCACGCAATCCCGCGGCCCAGTTGGTGAGCATTGAAATACCTGCGACCTCCATGCCCAGAGCACGCGCTTGAATGGCCTCGGGCACGGTGGACATGCCAACGGCATCCGCACCCAGCGTGCGCAGCATGCGGATTTCCGCCGGTGTTTCATACTGCGGACCCAGCAGCCCGGCATAGATGCCTGCGTGCAGCTTCAGGCCGATCTCCACACTGGCGGCGTGGAACTTCTCGCACCACGTGCGTGAATAGACCTCACTCATGTCATGGAAGTTCGGGCCGCCGAGCAGCGGTGTGGTGCCTTGCAGATTGATGTGGTCGGTGATGAGCATCAGCCCGCCCACATGAAAGCTCTCGTGGATGGCACCGGCTGCATTCGTGAGGACGATGCGCCGCACGCCGATCTCATGCATGAAGCGGATGCCTGCCGTCACCTCATGCGCCGTCAGTCCTTCGTAGAGATGTCTGCGGCCCTGCGCCAGCAGGATGGGTTTGCCATGATGCTGCGCCAGCACGAAGCGCCCCGCATGCCCCGGCACCGTGGAGGCGCTGAGGCCGGGGATGTCCGAGTACGGAATCTCAAGGTATTGGGGTCTCCCGACCCCCAGCTCGGGGTCAGGAGACCCCGGCGCCTTGGTGCCAAAAGCCTCCGCCACACTACCGAGGCCGGAGCCGAGTACGATGGCGGTTTCAGGACGGGCGTTTTGAAGAGCAGTGAGCGACATGGGCGTGAGCAAAGTGGTCCGCACAGTCCTCTGTGCGGGGATCGCCGTCACGAGACGCTTGTTCCATCGCACAGGGGACTGTGCGGACCACTATCTGGCGGCAATGCGTGCCTTCAACTCCTCATGCAGTCTCTTCACCTCCGGCATGGCGATGCCAGCGGCAGCAGCCCGGCGCATGGGCTCACCCCAGATGGCGTCCAGCTCGACCTCGCTGCCGGCGAGGAAATCGATGAGGCTGCTGGGCTTGTAGGCGGACATGGTGCGCGTACGCTCGATCATGTCATCAATCAGCGAAAGTGGGATTTCATGCCCGAGCCGTCCTGCGGTGGCGATGATCTCACGCATCAGATCGCGCACACGTTTTTCCAAAATCGGATCGGCTAGGATGGCGGCGGTGTCCTTGCCACCTGCGGCGATGGAGAGGCCGTTGAAGGGGATGTTCCAGACGAGCTTCTTCCACCTCGCCGCGATGAGGCTGGGCTCCACGCGACACTGAATGCCGCAGCGCTGAAACTCCGCCGCCAGATCATGCGTGCGTGGCTGCGGTGCGCCGCTGTGTTCTCCCAGAGAGATCTGCCCCTGCGCGATGTGATGGATCACGCCGGGTGAGATGCGATTGATGCACACAAAGCACAGCCCGCCGAGCACGCGCTCGGAGCCGAAGTGCCGCGCCAGAAAGTCATCGCTGCCCAGGCCGTTTTGCAGCGTCAGGATCATCGTGTCTTCCTTCAGCAGCGGCGGCAGCAAGGAGAGCAGCGCCTCATTGGCTGTGGCCTTCATGGCGATGATCACCAGGTCGCAAGGACCGATCTCAGCCGTGCTGCGGCGGCAGAGCACCTGCGGCAGGGAGAAGTCTCCATGCAGGCTGCGGATCTGCAGTCCATGCTGCTTCACATGCTCGTAGTCCGAGCGCATGAGGAAATGCACTTCATGACCATGCTGCGCCAGACGCCCGCCATAGTAGCAGCCGACGGCGCCGGAGCCGATGATGGCGATGCGGGGGTGATCGAGATTCATGTCCCTAGTCTGCGTGGCGTCAGCGATTCTTCAAATCATCATGCGAATACGCGGCAGCGAATTTGGAGTGCGGCACGCGGAGCTGCCGCTTTCGAGTGTCTCGTGGTGTGCGTGTGGTTGTGAGGCTGCGAGAAGCCAATGGCTCCCGCTTTCGGAAGGTTCTTGGTGTGCGCTTGCTTTTCAGCACGGCGAAAGCGGTAGCTGCGGTCGTTCCTCCCTCCGCGACCGCACTCCAAATTGGCTGGCGCACTACTTCACCATCAAATAATGCCGCGTCTTGCCATGCCGCTGCTTGTTGGTCAGCGGTGGCAGGTCGAGGTGGAAGAAGTGGCGCAGGGTCTTGGTGTGGTGCTTGAGCGTCTGCTTGGCGGCCTCCTTCAGCTCCTTCCATCTGCGCCACGGATGATCAGGCGCGTGCGTGATGTGGCGCAGGAGGCTCAGCCATTCCACATAAGCACGTGAGATGTCTCCCTCCGCGATGCCGGCTTTGAGATCCTGCGCGCCGGGTTGTTCAGGATGCAGCAGGGCATCGAGCAGCTCGGCAGCGCCTTCGCCGTAGTCTTCCGGCAGGCCGTTGTCGAGATAGCCCTGATGATTGACGAAGCCGTAGGTGCCACGGCAGACCGCTGCGAGACGCTCGGAGCCGCAGGTGAGCGGCAGGTCAAATTTGGAGCCGCTGCGCAGATTGGCCATGTGGTGCACCAGTTCGTCGGCGTGGTAGCTCTCATCCTCCAGCGCGGCCACCACGGCCAGCCCTTCGCCATGCTGGAAGAAGCTGAAGATCTCCCCGCGCCGAGTGGGCACGCCATCGGCATCGATGAGCCCGAGAGAGCGCCAGGAGTGAATGGGCGACCCACCGCGCGGCTGGCGATCTGTGGTGGTGGTCTCGGCGGTGTTCACGCCGGTTTCATTCCTCACCACGATGCTGCGCTCCTGCGGCATGAAAAGCAGACGGCCAGGCGCGTCTTCATAGGCCATCACCTCGACGGGCGAGAGGTCAAAGCAGGCGAAGACGAGATTCTCCTTCATCACCGTGCCGATGAATTCCGGGGCCACATCCTGGATGGCCTCCTCCACGCTGGCGAGGATGTGCCGGGCCAGCTCTCCCGCATGCAGCACGGTGATCTCCTCCAATGGCACTGTCTCCGCATGGCGCGGCAGTTTGAGCAGCCTGCGGATAGATTTGGTGGGCTTCACCTGATCTTCCACCGGCGTGCCGAGGCTGACCTCCACGCCGTAGATCACATCCTTCTCGCGGCGGATTTTTCCCACTCGCCCGATGCCATGAGCGAACTTGGCGGCAAAGGCAGGCACGCCCAGCAGGGCATGCACACGGCTCAGCGGCACGCGATGCAGCGCATGCTTGTGTTTGCGCTCCCACTCGCCGTAGGAGTTCAGTATCTGCTTCTCCGTGGCTTCGAGGCCGAAGAGCGCCTTGGCGTTTTCATGCTTTGGCTGCACTACATCCGGCTCCAGCTCTTCCAGCCCGAGCAGTGGCGGCACTTTGGCAAAGAGCCTGCCCGCAAAGCGTGTGGCCGCATCAAAGGGGTTCTCCTTCTGCAGAGCGGCATGCTTCATCACGCGCAGAAAGATGGGCCAGGCCAGCAGCTCGCTGCGGTGCAGGCGTGCGGGGCGTGCATCAAAGATGGAGGGGCTGTCGCGGCTGGTGATGACGTGGCCTTTGTCATCCAGCCCGCGTCTTCCGGCGCGGCCGTACATCTGCAGCAGCTCATCAGGTGTCAGCTTGTGCTCGCTTTTGCCGTCATGAAAAGTGGTGCCCGCCACATGCACGCTGCGCACGGAGAAATTGATCCCTGCTGCGAGTCCCATCGTGGCCACGATGACGCGGAGCTGGCCCGCCTTGGCCAGAGGCTCGATCACCCCCGCGCGTGCGCCATACGAGAGGCCACTGTGATGGAAGGCGATGCGTTTCTCGATCAGGGTGGAGAGGTCCTTGCCGCAGACGGCACGCTGCTCCGGTGTGAGCTCCATCGGATCTCCCAGCGGCAGATCGGCGGCCAGCCTGCGTGCAATGGATTCCGCCTCTTTGCGGCGTGGGGCAAAGATGAGCAGAGGTGCCAGATCCGACATCATCACCGATGCGGCAAAGCGCGGCCAGTAGTTGTGAAACTGCTTCTGCCGCTGCGGCAGCGCCTCCATGGGCACCTCCTCCAGCGGCACGGGGCGTTCGCGCGTCATCACCACCTCCGCCTTGCGGCCCAGGCTCGTCAGCCATGTCGCCACATCCTCGGGATTCGCCACGGAGCCGCTGAGCAGCAGCAGGCGTGTGTCCAGTGGAGCCAGAGCAATGGTGGCCTCGTAGTTCGCACCGCGCGAGTGGTCTGAGATCATCTGGTATTCATCGATGACCAGCAGCGCGGGCCCCTCGCCGCGCACGAGCCGCTCAAGCTGCGTCTCCAGCGTGGCCACCACCACGGGTGCATCCACGTTCTCAGCAATGTCTCCGGTGGCGATGCCCACATTCCACTTCGCCTCCTTCCACTCCGCATACTTGTCATTCGCCAGCGCGCGGGTGGGCACGGTGTAAATGGCCTGCCCCTGCAAATGGCGGCCTTGATGCAGCAGCTCAAAGATGTACGTCTTCCCTGCCCCGGTCGGCGCGCTCACCACCACATCGCTGCCGGTGCGCAGCAGATTCACCGCCTGGTGCTGCCAGGGATCGGGAAGCTTGAGCTGGTTGAGGGATGGGAGCATCTCTTTGAGGTTGGACGCGGCGATGCTCGCGCCTAGTATCGATTCATGGCCTTTGCAAGATTCATCAACGTTCCTTCTCTGATTCGCGGACGATTGAAAAGCTTTCTCAGCACCTGGCTTGTCTCAGGTCTTCTCACGCTGCTGGCCGCATGCAGCTCCAACACCATGAGGATGGGCCGTTATGACGGCAGCACCGGCGAAACCAGCACGACGGTGTACTCCAAGTACTACGACAACGGCGACTGGCTGCTGAAAGACCGGCTGGGCATCGTCATCCTGGTGGATCATGACAAAAAGAAGATCCCCGTCGCGCAGGGCACGGCGCAGGCGCTGGGTGCTCTGGGGCCGCGTGACGCGTTGGCTTCCGGCAAGCTGTCGCTGGCTCTGTGGAATTTCGACTCCGTGTCTCATCAGGTGAAGTTCAAGCGCATGATCGTGACCAGCGGCGTGATGGATTTTCAAAACGTGGTGGTCACCGCTGCGCCGCATGAGCTGGTGGAAAGCGAGGCTGGCAGCTTTCCGATTTCCAATTATGGCACCTCCATCCATGCAGTTCTTGAGCTGGAGGTGGAGGGAAAACCACGCCGCATCGAGCTCGACCTGCCACGGCGGACCACGGCACAGCTCAAGCAGTATTTCTCCGAAGGCGCGGCGCGCCCGTATCCCTGGGGCGCGCGCAAAGTCACGGAGCAGGCGGCTGCACTGCGGCGATGAGTGAGCGCAGGTTCTCCCGAGCACACGCCTCAAAGCGTTTCTGTGCCCAGGCGGTGAGATAGATCTGCGGTCGTGCAAGGAAGCCGCGCAGGATTTCCGCACGCTTCTCAGCATACACGGCCTGCGGCACCCAGGAATACTCTGCGCGTATCTGCCGCTCATACTCCATCACGCGCTCAATTGGCTGTGCGAAGATGGCGAGATCGATGTCGATGATCCACGCATCATCCGGCCCGTTTCCCGGCTGGTGCGACTTTGTCAGCAGGATGAGCCGCGCCACCTCGCGCGACTGGTCGCTTTCTCCCAAGGCCTCCATGGCCATCTGCGCGCTGAGTTCTTCGTTGTTGCCAGCCTGCGGGTCATAGACTGCATCATGAAACCACAGCGCTATCTCGATGAGGTCTGGATTTGCCATCAATCCGGCAGCCCTGGCTTCATCAAAGACGAGCAGGCATTCTTCCAAATGCTGGAGAGTGTGGTAGGCGCGCTGGGGCTCTGTGTAGGAGGTGGCAAGCCGTTCATGCCACGCCGTGCCATCGCCGGGCATGCCGCAGCAATTCCAGAGAGCCTGCCACTTTTGCAGATTGGCATAATGGAGGAACATATAAATTTACGGCTGGAGTGCGCATGACGATGCTTCATCGGGTATTCACCCGCCAGCGGAAGGTTTCAGCGGCGAGTTATTCACAGCAATCATCTCGTGCCAGCGCTTGAATCCCCATCACAGCGCGGTATCGCTGAGTGCACACATGGATTGCCGCCAAAATGAAATCGTTTCCAGCCTCATGGCCTCGTATCACGAGGTGGGCGGGATCAACCACGTCGACTGCGGCAACCTGCCGTCCAAGCGCGCCATCGCGACCCTGTGCGAAGATCTGCTGCATCTGCTCTTTCCTGGATTCTTTTCCGATGAAGCCGTGACCTCCCAGGAGCTGGAGCTCATGACGAATGAGCTCGTCGCCAGCATCCGTGAGCGACTCAACATCGAAGTGCGCCGCAGCCTGCGGCTGAATGGCAGCCACGAAAACCGCGATGCTGAGGCGGCCGACATCGTGTGCAGCTTTCTCATGCGCCTTGCCGAGGTGCGTGCCCTCCTGAAGACCGATGTGGAGGCTGCCTATGAGGGCGACCCCGCCGCGCGCGGCTTTGAGGAGATCATCCTCGCGTATCCGGGGCTGGAGGCCATCGCCATCCAGCGCACGGCGCATGTGCTTTATCAGAAAAACGTGCCCGTCATTCCGCGCATGATGACCGAGTGGGCACACAGCCGCACGGGGATCGACATCCATCCCGGTGCGGAGATCGGCACGCACTTTTTTATTGATCATGGCACTGGCGTGGTCATTGGCGAGACGGCCACCATCGGGAAGCATGTGAAGCTCTACCAAGGCGTCGGCCTCGTGGCACGCTCGCTGGCTGCCGGGCAGGCGCTGCGCGGCAAGAAGCGCCACCCCACGCTGGAAGACCACGTGACGGTGTATGCCAATGCGACCATTGTCGGCGGAGATACCGTCATCGGTGCGCGCAGCACCATCGGCGCGAATGTGTTTATTCTGGAATCCGTGGCTCCTGACATGCTCTACGCCCTGGGAGAGCAGGAGCACAAAGTGCACGTCAAAAAGAAGAAGTGAGCATGCTCGATCTCTCCCAGCTCAATCTGGATTTTTCCGCGCTGCCCCCATGGGTGCCCTTCCGCTCTGTGCGTGAGCTGGAGCCGGCACCGCCCCCTGCGGCAGAGGCCGCCGGGCCCATCCAAGACGGGCGTGATCCCGAGCTGGAAGAGCAGGTGCGCGCCATGCTGCTGGCGCTGGATCTGCCGGGCGGGGCCAAGCTGGTGACCGTGACGTGGAACTCCCGCCTGCGCAGCACCGCGGGCTATGCACGCTATCCGGGCTGGTCCATCGAGCTGAACCCCCTGCTGCGCGACTTTGAAGGGCAGGTGGAGCGTACGCTGAAGCATGAGCTGGCGCACCTGATCGCCTATCACCGGAGCGGCCGCAGGCGCATCGAGCCCCATGGCCGTGAGTGGAGACAGGCGTGCGCAGACCTCGGCATCCCCGGAGAAAAGGCGCAGCACCGCCTGCCGCTGCCGAGGAATGAAGTCGAGCGCAAGCTCACCTACGCATGCCCCGCGTGCCAGACGACGGTGCAGCGTGTGCGCAAATTCCGCCGCCCCACCGCCTGCCTGCGCTGCTGCCGCCAGCACGCCGGTGGTCAGTATGACGGACGCTTCCGCCTGGTGCTGGTGGCGCAGGGCTGAAAGTTCAGCAGGGGCGCTTTTCTGTTTGCTGATTTGTTGAACGAATGCATTACGAACTTCCACTGTTTCGTGGATTGCTGTAAAAGGTCCCTCAAGCCAGAATAGGACGGAATACTAAACTTCTTTCAAAATTTGCATTCATCCATGAAATCATACCTGCTGATCATTGCGCTGGGCTTTTCTTTGACCGCCGGAGCCCAAGAGGCATCCGATGAGCGTTTTGTGGGCCCTCCGATTGATGTCTCCTCCTGGAAATATCAGCGGGCGCTGCAGTTCAGCCAGAGTGGTGTGGTGGAGTTGGATCTCGACCCTTTGGTGTTCATGCATTCGGGCAATGGTCTGGACGACGTGCGCATCGTGCGTGCAGGGCGCCAGTTGCCGTTTGTCGCAGTGAAACCGGGGGCAGATCGCAGCGTGGAAGTGTCCGTTGCGGAAGTGATCGACCCTAAAACTCCCCTTCTCTCCAAATGGGATATCAAGCTGCCAGCCCCTGACTTTCCAGCCACCGGACTGCTCTTTGAAACCGGCAGGCCTTCATTTCAGTACACTCTCAGCGTCACTGAGATCACGGAAACCAAGGCAGGGAACCAGGAAAAGCCTCTCGGCAATGGCACCTGGCTGCGCAGACCCGGCGAAGCCGCCAGCCCCTTCCAGCTGCTGCTCAAGACTCCGCCTCACAGCGATACGATTCGCATGACTGCCACAGACGGAAGCACCCCGCGTCTGGAGATCACCTCGGCGCGTGCCATGTATCCCTTGGTTCGGCTGTTGTTTCGTGTGTCTAACTCCGAGCCTGTTTACCTCTGCTATGGCAACCCACAGGCGTTGAATCCGCGATACGACATGCAGGTCAGCCGCCGCGATTTCATGACCACCGCCAAAATCGTTGCCACGCTCGGACCGGAGGAAAAGCCCTCGCCCCATGCCGCCGGCATCAATCACGTGGTAGGCAACTTCACCTGGAATCTGGACTCGATCAAATTCAAGATCCTTGGCATGGTCACGGACTTTGACCGGACCAATCAGTGGCATGTGCTCGGCCTTTGCGTGGCAGTGTTACTGCTCGTGAAAATTCTCAAGAGGATCCTTTTCGGCAGAAGGTCGTAATACGCCTGAGGGCGTGTAGACGGCGCCTCACGGGTAGAGGGCAAAAGGTGACGGTGTTTGCAAGGACCTCGATTCCGAGTTTTGCACACGCTGCCCTCTTCACCTCCCCCCTTGCAACCCCGCCCCTCATGCGGACGTTATCTCTTCTACCCCAACCATGAGCGAAACGTCCGCACAGCCCCCCAAATATACCAACGCCCTCGCCAAGGAACGCTCGCCCTACCTGCTGCAGCATGCCCACAATCCGGTGAACTGGCTGCCCTGGGGCGAGGAGGCTTTCAAGAAAGCCAAGGCCGAGGACAAGCCCATCTTTCTCTCCTCCGGCTACTCCACCTGCCACTGGTGCCACGTGATGGAGCGCGAGTCGTTTGAAAACGAGGAGACGGCCAAGCTGATCAACGACCACTTCATTCCCATCAAGGTGGACCGCGAGGAACGTCCTGACGTGGACCTCACCTACATGACCTACGTGCAGGCGGCCAGCGGCCACGGCGGCTGGCCGATGAATGTCTTCCTCACGCCCGATCTGAAGCCCTTCTACGGCGGCACTTACTACCCGCCGGAGAATTCACCCGGGCGTATCGGCTTCAAGAACCTGCTCAATGAACTGCACAAGGTGTGGACCGAGGACCGCAAGGGCATCGACGAACGCGCTGCGCGCTCCGTGGAGAAACTGCAGGAGCATCTGGACAACGAGAACACCGCGCTGGCGGACATCAATCACGAGACGCTGGTGCAGAAGGCCTACGATGATCTCTCCGGCTCCTTCGATTATCATGAAGGCGGCTTTGGCAGCGCGCCCAAGTTCCCCCGCCCCACCACGCTGAACCTGCTGATGCGCGTGCATCGCATCTTTGCCGAGCGTAAGGGCGAAGACCGCGAGTCCGAGAGCAACTGGGCCATGGAGATGACGGTGAAAACGCTGCGCGGCATGGCCAATGGCGGCATGCGCGACCACATCGGCGGCGGCTTCCATCGCTACAGCGTGGACGGCTATTGGCACATCCCGCATTACGAAAAAATGCTCTATGATCAGGGGCAGCTGCTCACCGCCTATACCGAGGGCTGGCAGCTCACGCAGAATGTGCTGTTTGAAAACATCGTGCGCAGCACCGTGGACTATGCGAAGCGCGACCTGCGGCACGCGGAGGGCGGCTTCTTCTCCGCCGAGGATGCCGACAGCCTGGCCAGCGCCGATGCCGAGCACAAAACCGAAGGCGCCTTCTACGTGTGGAAAGCCGCTGAGATCGACGAGATCCTCGGCAAGGAAGACGGCAACATCTTCCGCTATGCCTACGGCGCACGCCGCGATGGCAACGCCCGCCACGAGAGCGATCCGCATGGCGAGCTCAAAGGCTTGAATACTCTCTACCGTGCCGTCTCCTTCAAGAAGACCGGGGAGTACTTCAAGAAGTCGCCGGAGGAGGTCAAAACCATCATCGACGGGAGCATCGCCAAGCTCTTTGAAGCCCGCTCCAAACGCCCGCGTCCGCATCGCGACGACAAAGTCATCGCCGCCTGGAATGGCCTCATGATCTCCGGCCTGGCCCGTGCCGGAGCTGCCTTTGGCGATGCCGAGATGATCAAGCTCTCAGCCGGTGCGGCGCAGTTTCTGCACGATCAGCTCTGCACCACACCCGGCAAGGAGCTGCACCGCTCCTGGCGCGCAGGTGTGCGTGGTCCGCGTGCCTTCTCCATCGACTACGCCTGCCTCATCCACGGCCTCATTGATCTCTATCAGGCCAGCTTTGATGTAAAATGGCTGCAATGGGCCGCCGCCCTGCAGACCGAGATGGACGCGCTCTTTCTCGATGCGCAGCACGGCGGCTACTACAGCGTGCACACCGACATGCCCAACAGCGTCCTCCGCATCAAGGAAGACTACGACGGTGCCGAGCCCTCGCCCAACTCCCTCGCTGCGCTCAACCTCGTGCGCCTGAGCGCGCTGCTCGCCAAAGACGAGTGGAAGAAGCAGGCGGAGAAAATCTTCGTCCTCTTCGGATCCACCCTGCAAAGCAGCCCATCCTCTGTGCCGGTGATGGCCATGGCCTTCGACATGGATTTCCGTGGCAAGCAGCAGATCGTTCTCGCCGGCGATTCTGGCAGCGCCGATTTCAAGAAGCTGGCTGCCAACGTGCATCGTCGGTTTCTGCCGACGGCGGTGATTCTCAGTGCGGACGGCGGGGCAGGCCAGCAATGGCTCGCCACGCACAACGAAGCCCTCGCCGGCATGAAACCCGTGGATGGGAAGCCAGCGGCGTATGTGTGCCAGAACTTCGCGTGCCAGGCTCCGGTGACGACGGTGGAGGGATTGGAGAAGGTGCTGGGGAAGTGAATACCACTCAATTCATGGCCAACTGTTCCCGATGCAAATACATGGTGCTTTCTGGCCTGTTAGTGGTCAGTACATGCATTTTTTCGTCCTGCCAATCCGACAGGACGCTTCAGCATTCGAAGCTACAGCAGGCAGCCATGCGCTCGATGACGGATGTGGAGCGTCAGATCGCATTAAATAACCAGTACAGAGCTGACTATGCAGCCAGATACTCTGTCTATCGATGCGAAAATCCTGGTTTGCCAGTGATCCAATCTTACAAGCCGCCCACCGACAACAATTACAGCATTATTGTGTCGAAATTACGTCCTATCGAACTTGCGCCCAGCATCGTTGTCCGCATACAACTGGGCAAAGTGATCTGGGTTAAAGATCGTAATGGGCCTCGTCGAACGAGCACCCGTCACATTCTTGAAGTTGCAGGCAGGGAAATGGCTCGCGCTGAAGGGCTGCTGACGAAATCGAGTGACGGTAGAATTTCGGGAAATTCAACCATCCAATTTAATGAAGCCACTCACGAAGTTCTCATCGAAGATTTCATTGGTGGCGCTGGAGCACGATACCGACACATTGCTTTCCTTCCTGAGCATGGAAGCGCACTTGGAAAAGATGACCTGCCATTCAAATGGCGCACGGTATATGTTGATCTGCCGAGTCATGTCTTAGTTGGCAGCGAGTTGGGAGAAATTGGAAAGGTGCATGGAATTCTGAATGGTAAGATCTATGTTGAAATGAACGGCCAATTTTATGCTTTCCCTGTGGATGATTTCGTGGAGGAAAAATTGGAGTTCACCCTCGGCTGAATCGGTTTCACGAAGGCTCTCTAGGCGGCTGCGACCCCTGGCTATCTTCTGTGATCCCTTCGGGATCGTGGCGGTTGGCAACCGAGGCAGAATCGATGCCGACTGTGGTGCCAGCATTCGTCCACGATACCGCTTTCTTTTCATCATCCCGAGCGCCCGTTTGCCTCGGCGGGGCGTATCGCTACTCTCGCACCCTCATGTCTCGTGCCGCTCCAAAATCCGCTGCCAGAAAGTCTCTCGATGATGTCATTCGCATTCGTGGGGCGCGGCAGAACAATCTGAAGGGGATCGATCTCGATCTGCCGCTGGGAAAGCTCAATGTCATCACAGGGCCGAGCGGCTCGGGCAAATCCTCGCTGGCATTCGATACGATCTACGCAGAAGGCCAACGGCGCTATGTGGAGACGTTCTCCCCCTACACGCGGCAGTTTTTTGAGCGCATGGACAAGCCGAAGGTGGACGCCATTGAAGGCATACCGCCGGCGATTGCCATCGAGCAGGTGAACAACATGCGCAGCACGCGCTCGACGGTCGGCACGATCACGGAGATCAATGACTACCTGAAGATGCTCTTCCCGCGTCTGGCGGAGGCCACGTGCCCGTCTTGCCAGAGACCGGTGAGGCCGGAGTCGCCGGAGAGCATTCTTAACGAGCTGCTGAGCGGGCATGCGGGCAAACAGGCGCTGATTTTGTTTCCTGTGGCGGTGCCGAAGAGCGCGGTGACGGCGGACTTTGCGGCGTTTCTGCAATCGCAGGGCTTTCTGCGTGTCTGGCTGTATGGAAATGTGATTCGTCTGGATGATGAGGACGCGCTCAGAGGCCGCAAGCTGCCCGGTCAGGTGCTGGTGGTGCAGGACCGCATCGTGCTGGAGACGAAGCAACGCGCGCGTGTGAGCGAGGCGCTGGAGGCGGCACTGCGCTACGGCAAGGGGAAAGTCGCCGTGAGCATCGACGACAAGACCTTGCATTTCTCCACCGACTGGAGCTGCGCGGACTGCGGCATCACGCTCCCGGCGCCGACGCCGGGCTTGTTCAGCTTTAACAGCCCCATCGGCGCATGCCCCACCTGCCGTGGCTTTGGCCGCACGCTGGGCCTGGACATGCGCAAGGCCATCCCCGATGAGTCGCTGAGCATCAATCAAGGTCTGGTGCGTCCTTTTCAGGGCAGCACGTATGGCGAATCCCAGCTGGACCTGGAGCGCGCGGCACGGAAGCGCGGCATCGACATTCACAAGCCGTTTGAGGATTACTCAGCGGAAGACCGCAGGTGGCTCATTGAAGGCACGCGGGATGATCCCGAGGAGGCCTACAATCGTGGCGAATGGTATGGCGTACGCGGGTTCTTCAAATGGCAGGAGTCGCGCAGCTATAAGATGCATGTGCGCGTCTTCCTCAGCCGCTACCGCGCTTATACGGAGTGTGGCGACTGCGGTGGCGGGCGTTTGAAAAAGGAGGCGTACAATTTCCGCATCGGCACGCACACAATCGCCGACCTCTCGCGCCTGCCGGTAAGCGATCTGCATCCGCTCGCGCTGTCGTGGCCGATCAAGGAAAGCGATCACGTGGCCACCATGCTGCGCGGAGAGATCGTCAGCCGTCTGAGCTACATGGACCGCGCGGGCTTGGGCTACCTGAACCTGGACCGCCAGACGCGTACGCTTAGCGGCGGCGAGCTGCAGCGAGTGAACCTGACGACCTGTCTCGGCGCCTCGCTGGTAAACACGCTCTTTGTTTTGGACGAGCCCAGCATCGGCCTGCATCCGCGCGACATCGGCCGCCTCATCGGCGTGATGGAGGGCCTGCGCGACAAGGGCAACACGCTGCTCGTCGTGGAGCACGAAGAAGCCGTGATGCGCAGCGCGGACAACCTCATCGACATCGGTCCCGGCCGTGGCGAAAAAGGCGGCGAGCTGGTGTACAGCGGCCCGCTGGACAAGCTGGGTGCGAAGGTGAAGTCGCTGACCGGAGATTACTTGTTTGGGAGGAAGAGCGTGCCGGTTCCCGCTCAGAGACGTTCAGTTTCAAGTTTAAAGTCTCAAGTTACAAGTTCAGCATCCGAGAAGGTCAAAGCTGGGCGCAAGGGACAACTTGAAACTGCAAACCAGAAGCCTGGAACTCTCTCCATCCGTGGCGCGCGGCAGAACAATCTCAAGAAGCTGGATGTGGACATCCCGCTGGGGGTGTTTTGCTGCATCACAGGTGTGAGCGGATCGGGCAAATCCACGCTGGTGCACGAGGTGCTGTATCGCAACCTGCAGCGCCTGCGCGGCGAGGTGTGTGAGGAGGAGCCTGGGCTTGTGAGCAAGATCTCGGGCCACGAAAAGCTGCATCAGGTGGTGATGGTGGACCAGTCGCCGCTGGCACGTACGCCGCGTTCCACACCGGCGGTGTTTTTGGGCGCGTTTGATCACATCCGCACGCTTTTCAGCGAAACGGAAGACGCCAAGGCGCAGGGCATCATGCCCGGATTCTTCAGCTTCAACTCCGGCGAAGGGCGCTGCGAGCGCTGCGCGGGCAATGGCTTTGAAAAGATCGAGATGCAGTTCCTCAGCGACCTGTATGTGACCTGCCCCGAGTGCGAGGGGCGGCGCTACCAGCCGCATGCGCTCAAAATCCTGCTGCACGGCCGCAGCATTCACGACGTGCTGGGCATGACGGCAGAGGCCGCGGTAGAGTGGTTTGGCGGACCGCTTTTTGAGTCGTCTAAGAAGGCCGCGCAGATCGTCACGCAGCTGCGCCTGCTGAACGAGGCTGGCCTCGGGTACCTGAAGCTGGGCCAACCGCTGAACACGCTCTCTGGTGGTGAAGCGCAGCGCCTCAAGCTCATCGGCCATCTGATTGAAAGTCCCGCAGGCACTTCTGCTGGCAGCCTGCTGCTGCTGGATGAGCCCACCACGGGCCTGCATTTTGACGACATCGCGCTTCTCGTGAAGCTGATGCAGCGTCTCGTGGATGAAGGCCACAGCCTGCTCGTCATCGAGCACAACCTGGAGGTCATCAAATGCGCCGACTGGGTCATCGATCTCGGGCCGGATGGCGGCGAGGCGGGCGGCACGCTCGTCGTCGAGGGTACGCCGGAGGGGGTGGCAGAGTGCAGTGCGTCGCATACCGGAACATATCTCAAGCAGGTGCTGGGCTCCGGGTCAGTCGTTCGGGAAACACCCCGTGCGAGCGCTCCAGAGAGAGCTAAAACCCTAACGACGAACACGATCAGCATCCGTGGTGCACGCGAGCACAATCTGAAAAACATCTCGGTGGATATTCCGCGCGATGAGTTTGTGGTGGTCACGGGGCTGAGCGGATCGGGCAAGTCCTCGCTGGCGTTTGACCTCATCTTTGCCGAAGGGCAGCGGCGCTTTCTGGACAGCATGTCTGTCTATGCGCGCACGTTTGTGGAGCAGATGGAAAAGCCGGAGGTGGACCTCATCACCGGCGTGCCGCCCACCGTCGCCATTGAGCAGCGCATCTCGCGCGGCGGCGGCAAATCCACCGTGGCCACGGTCACGGAGGTGTATCATTTCCTGCGCCTGCTCTTTTCCAAGCTGGGTACGCAGTACTGCCCCACGTGCAACGTGCCGGTGAAGAAGCAGAGCGTGCAGGCCATCCTGAAAACGGTGCAGCAGCACCTGCGCAGCAGCGGTGGGCACCTGATGGCGCCGCTGATCAAGGCGCGCAAAGGCTTCCACACTGACGTGGCCGAAAACGCGGCCAAGCATGGCATCGAGACGCTGCTCGTGGATGGCGAGTTCCGCGACACGATGGGCTTCAAGAAGCTGGAGCGTTTCAAGGAACATACCATCGACGCCGTCATCGCCCGTGTTTCCAAAGAGGACGATGCCGACCAGCTCCGCAGCCACATTGAAGCCGCGCTGAAGATGGGCAAGGGCACGATCAAGCTGCGCATCAACGACAAGACCACGCACGTGCTCAGCACGGAGATGAGCTGCCCCTCCTGCGGTCTGTCCTTTGAAGAGCTGGACCCGCGCCTTTTCAGTTTCAACAGCCCCCACGGCTGGTGCAAAGACTGCCGCGGCTTTGGCGTCACCGGGCACAGGAGCGATCACAGCGACCGTGCGCCAGATGTCTCCGTGCTGGAGGCGGAACTGGAAGAGGAGCGCCGCTTTGCCAGTGCGGATGACGAGGAGGAAAAACCACGCGAGATCTGCCCGAGCTGCCAGGGCAGTCGCATCAATGAGATCGGCCGCGCCGTGCAGCTGCAGGGCACGCGCATTCAGCAGTTTGCCGGCCTCACGGCGGGAGACGCGGGCAGGCTGCTGGCCAAGCTGAAGTTTGAAGGCACGGAGGCTATCATCGCGCGGGACATCGTGAAGGAGATCGCGCAGCGCTTGCAGTTCATGCAGGAGGTGGGGCTGGGCTATCTGCAGCTCAACCGCAGTGCGGACACGCTCAGCGGCGGCGAGGCGCAGCGCATCCGTCTTTCCGCGCAGCTGGGCAGCAATCTGCGTGGCGTGCTTTATGTGCTGGATGAGCCCACCATCGGCCTGCATCCGCGCGACAATGAGCGGCTGCTCGACACGCTGAGCGCGCTGCGGGACAAGGGCAACTCACTGCTCGTGGTGGAGCACGATGACGAGACGATGAAGCGCGCGGACACGATCCTCGATCTCGGACCGGGCGCGGGCAAGTTCGGCGGGCAGATCGTGGCGCAGGGCACGCTGCCGCAGATTTTGAAGAACAAGCACAGCGTCACCGGCGCCAGCCTGCGCACCCCCATGCAGCACCCAGTGCATGGCAAGCGCCGCCCGCTGCCCGCCGCCAAGTCCAAGGACGGCTGGCTGCACCTGACCGGCGCCACGGTGAACAATCTCAAAAACGTGGACGTGTCCTTCCCCCTGGGCCGCCTGACCGTGCTCACGGGCGTCAGCGGCAGCGGCAAGAGCTCGCTGATGCATGGCGCGCTCTCACCTGCGGTGCGCGAGAAGATCAGCAAGACCAAGCAGAAGTTTACGAAGACCTGGAAGAACCTCACCGGCTGCGAAAACCTGCAGACCGTACATGAGGTGGATCAGTCCCCCATCGGCAAGACCAGCCGCTCCTGCCCGGCCACCTATGTGGGCGTGCTGGACGACATCCGCGCACTCTTTGCGCAGGTGCCGCTGGCGCGTACCCGAGGTTACACGGCCAGCCGCTTTTCCTTCAACACCGAAGGCGGCCGCTGCGAAACCTGCGGCGGCAACGGCGAGATCAAGGTGGAGATGGCCTTCCTGCCCACCACCCGCGTGCACTGCGAGACCTGCAACGGTCAGCGCTTCAACGCCGCCACGCTGGAGATCGAGTACAACGGCAAAAACATCGGCGATGTGTTGCGCATGAGCATCACCGAGGCGGCGGAGTTCTTCGCCTCCGTGCAGAAGATCGCACGCCCGCTCAAGCTGCTGGCAGACACCGGCCTGGGCTACCTCCAGCTCGGCCAGCCCAGCCCCACGCTCAGCGGCGGCGAGGCGCAGCGCATCAAGCTCGTCACTGAACTGCGCAGTGGCGACGGCCGCACAGCCAAGGAGCGGCTGAAGGGCATCACCGTGGCCGGAAAGCGCAATCTGTATCTCATTGAGGAACCCACCATCGGCCTGCACATGCAGGATGTGGCACGCCTCATTGATGTGCTGCACCGCCTCGTGGATGAAGGCCACACCGTCATCGTCATCGAGCACCACCCCGATGTCTATGCCGAAGCCGACTACCTCATCGATATCGGCCCCGAAGCCGGGCCTGAAGGTGGGAAGCTGGTGGCCGCAGGCACGCCGGAGCAGGTGAAGAAGTGCAAGGGGAGCCAGACGGCGAGGTTTTTGTGAGGGCAGTTTGAGCTTGAGTAGAGAGTCGCCTTCGGAGAGGCTTTCTTTATAAAAGCCCTTCTGCTTTTGTTGTTCTCTGTAGTCTCACTGGCGCAGGCAACGACGGCATCATTCTTGATGGTCAAGATGCCCGTTTGTCTCTCGGATGAGAGCGTGAAATTCCCTCCCATCACCATTATCGACGTGCCCGTGTTGAGGGCGGGAGGCGCCCTTGATCAAGACTTTGGCTATATCTGCAGTGAGTACATCCCGCCCAGTGCTGCAAAGTGGGCGAAGCCCGGCAATGTAAATATCGCCGTCACTTTCGGGATTGTGATCTCGGCAACGATCGACTCAGCCAACCAAAAACTCACGCTCACGATCGACGCATCAGCTGCTCATAAACCCGAAGGCTCTCCTTACAGTATCAAGCAGGTGGTTGATGCCGTGGAAAAGTGCGTGCGACTGATGGAGCCCCAGATTCTGCCTGCTTACAAAAAGACGGTTGTCCGCAAGCTTGCTGCCCCATAGCAGGGCCTTCCGAATCCTATGCGGCTTTCGCAGTTCGTACGCGGCTGGTGCCCGTTGAGATACCATCTGGGAGGCGCACAGTCCACTGCTTGAGCCTGCCATCGACCACAAGACCTACGATGCCATCGCATGGCGGGCAGTTCGTCGATTCAGCAAGAATGATGAAATCAGGCCCCATGTGTGAGATGTCATGATGCACGCCTCCGATATCAAGAAACATCTCCACAGTGGCGCTGTAGCCGGTCTTCGGCGAGGATGAACGGATGGTGTTTGATTCCATGGAGAAAAAAGCGGTGGCGTATGCCGGGAGCCGTCAGGCAGAGCTGAGCGACAGCCTTGGCTTCGGAGTGGATGGTAGCGTCTGGCTTCTGCACAGCAAGGAACGAATTCAACCTTGGGCGGCCAAGCTTTTCAGGGCGGACAAAGCTTACTGCCGTGAACGGGATTGTTACCTGCGTCTCCGCGAACAAAATGTGGAGAATGTACGTGGCTTCGCTGTTCCGGCGTACTTGCATCACGATGACGCATGGCTCGTGGTCGAAATGACCATTGTGCGCCCTCCTTACCTCCTTGATTTTGCCGGTGCACTGCTGGACGAACCTTTCGATTTCCACGAGGAAACTTGGGAGGCATGGGAAATGGATCGCATGGAAAAATTCGAAGACCGTTGGCCTGAGGTAAAGAAAGTTATGATCGAACTTGAATATCACGGCATCTTTCTCTCCGACCTGCACCCGGGTAACATTGCCTTTGAATAGGCATAAAATGAGCGTGCTTCGTAGCTTGGTGCTCCTTGCATTCCCCCCACTCCCACCTTTGATGGCGGTCTAACTTTGAACTGAACGACACACATCATGGGCGCACAATGGAAACAGAAATGGCGGGAAATGGCCGCAGACCAAAAGGGCAAGATCACGGGCAAGCTGGTGCGTGAAATCCAGGTGGCGGCCAAGCTGGGTGGGCCGCACCCCGAGTACAACGCCCGTCTGGCCGCTGCGGTGGCCAATGCCAAGAAGCAGAGCGTGACACGGGACACCATCGAGCGCGCCATCGCCAAGGGCTCGGGCACCGGGCCGGATGCCGTGCAGTATGAGACGACGGTTTATGAAGGATTCACCCCGCACCGCGTGCCGGTGGTGGTGGAATGCCTGACGGACAACAACAACCGCACCTCCTCGGAAATCCGCGTGCTCTTCCGCGCTGGCAGCATGGGCAAGGTGCAGTGGATGTTTGACCACGTGGGCATGGTCGAGGCGCATCACGCGGACAAGACTTTGGACATCGAAGTGGCCGCGCTGGAGGCCGAGGCGGAGAATGTGGAGCCTATGGAAGTCGAGGACGAGGAAGCCGCAGGCCACATCGGTGCGCGTTTCTTCACCCAGACGACGACGCTGGACGCCGTGACGAAGGCCCTCAAAGCCGCTGGCTGGCAGGTGACCACCTCCGAAATGAGCTACGTGCCCAAGGAGTACCCCGAAGTGACCGACGAGCAGCGCGATGAGATCACGAGCTTCCTGCAGGCGCTGGACGGGCATGATGATGTGCACCGGGTTTACGCAGCGCTGAAATGATGACCCCCGAATGTCAAAGCCCGAAGTTCGCATGGGGGCGGTATCGGCTCCTTCCGCGCGCTTTTAGGGCTTCGTCATTCTGGGTTCTGCCCGCCGTGCTCCTGCTCTGCGGATGCGACAAAAAAAAGACTGCGCCCGCGCCCAAGACGGAGACTCCCGTCGTCATACAACCCACACTGCTTACCGAATCAGAAAAGCTTGGGCTGGCGGCGCGTGTGGCGGGAGATGTGGAGTGTTGCCTCAGCAGCGTGCACTGGAAGCAGCATATGGAGGCGTTGCAGGCCTCCCAGTGGTGGCGTCAGGTGCAGACTTTTCTGGAGGATAAAACCCCGGCTGCGGTCAAGACCAGCGGCATGAGCGTGGACGACTTCTTTCTGGCCTTTGGCAAAGACAGCTCCAAAAGCCTGCTTCTGCTGAGGCAGCTAAACGATCTCTACAACGAGACCTCCTATCGCGGCATGATGAGCGGTGGTGTGCTATCGGGGCTGGGCACGAGCTTTGACGTCAAAAAGCTCATGGACGTGGCGCTGCGCGATCCCGAAGTGCTGGAGGCTCTGATCCTGCTGCTGGAGCGTTTTGAGATGCCGCCGGTGATGATCGGCGTGGCCTCGCCAGAGCCTGAGAAGGCGCTGCATCAAATGAGTGAGATGCTGCATCTGGCGGACTGGCTGGGAGATGCACCGCAGTCGCGTATCGTTACCGCTCAGGGAGAGAAGATCACGGTCAATGAGATCGCCATGGATCAGTTGCTGACCAAGGACCGGCGGTATGAATGGCTGGCAGCCCTGACCAAGGCGGCGCCGGAGATCACGCCGGAGATGAAGGACCGCATCGCGCGCGGGCTGGAGGTTCTGGCGCGCAAGAAATGGGTGCTGGCCCTGGGGCTGGGCCCGCAGCGTGTGTTTGTGGGCGTGGGTCGTTCGAAAGACCAGATCCGTCTGGCCAATGGCGTGGAGGACTCCCTGCTGGCACGGCCGGAGATGCGCTTGCTGGATGCCCATGCCGAGAAGCGCCTCGGCCTCATCGCGTGCTGGGAGGGAGCATTTCTTGATGCGGTGCATTCGGACCATCCTTTCCAGCCGATCATCCGTGGTGCGCTGGCTGGATTGCAGAAAGAAAAGGTGTTTGAAGCTGCGGTGCGTGCCCTGGAGCCGGAGGCCATCGCACTGACTGCGGCGGAGCGTACTTATTATCACAAGGAGCACAGCACAGGTGCTGCCGCTGTCTGGTGGGATGGCGGCCTGCAGATGGATGCGGTGGGTGGTATGTCTGCCAAAGACACCGAGATGCTGGCGCAGCCCACGCAGTTTGCCGCGCTGCTGGACGAGCCTCAGCTCGTTTTTGGCTTGAGCGGCCAGGGCACGGCCACAGGTGCCGGTCGTGCTTACTTCGAAGCGTGGATGCATGCCCTGCATACCACGGCGCATGAGCTGGTCAAAGCGGGTGTGGGTGGCGAGCAGTCGGCGCAGATCTACAAGCTGGTGGATCAGGCCGTGCTGCCATCTGTCATCGGCATCTATGACAGCACGAAGACGATCTGGCAGAAAGGGCTGGGGATGGATGGCGCCATCCTGCTGGATGTAGGCGGCAAGATGCCTGCGCTGCCGGGCCTGCCGCCGGGCGGTGAAGCCGTGCCGCTGCCGCGCTTTGCCTCAGTGCATGAAATGAAGAACCGCGCACTCATCGGTGTTGCCTGGCAGAACATCGAGACCTCCCTGCAGCAGCTCATCAAAAGTTCGCCCATACCTCTCCCCATCCAGCTGCCCGCCGTCACCGTGAAGCGCAGCGGCGACCTGACGAGCTACAGCTATGAGATGCCGTTTGATTCACGCGAGCTGGCCCCGGTCGTGTCATTGAATGACAAGCTCTTCATGCTGGGCTCATCCCGCGTACAACAGGCGCACCTCGCGGAGCTGCTCTCAAAGCCCGGCGTATCATCTGCCACGGGTATGCGGATAAAGCTGAACTTTGCCAAACTGCGCGAGTTTCTGAAAGCCTTTGCCTCTGCACGCGCGCAGAATGACGGTGATGAGGGGCTGAAAGCAGCGCTGAAATGGCTGGAGCCTGTCGAGGCTCTGGACATGCACCAGTGGAGTGAGCAGGGCGTGGGTAGATCACGGGCCTCGTGGAAGGTGCATGATGTGCTGAGCTATGATTGACGAGTACCGAGCCAAAAGCATCTGACCCCGGATTCCCCGATTATATGGCCGACCCACTCATCTATTTGCGACAGCGTAACAACTCACGATTGGCCTCCAAGTATGCCAACAACAAAGGATGAACCTCAGAAAATGAAAGGTCATTCCAGCGACTAAAAAGCCCTCTGGAACTACTATCAATTCCATCATTCTCTAACATCTCCTCTACTGCCCGCCCCTCTGGATAGTCCTGGCACTCATCGAGGCTGTTCACTCCGAGTTCTCTTGCGCGCTTTCGCGTCAATCCTGCCTTCTCGAATATTCCCTCCACCTCAAGCAATAACTTCAAGCTCAATTCAGCACCCACTACTTTGGCCGCATCAGTGGCTCGATAGAGTCCTTCGAATCCTCGATCATCGCCAGCGTACAAGTATCCATCAAATCCGTCATTCCCGGTTCCGGAAACAAGATCCCATAGCGCGAATACAGCTTGTTCGACTGGCAGCAATTGGCAACCTTCGAGGTGTCCGTGAAGCTCTACCAAAATCGCCCGATTTGGATCTTTTGTACCAATATCCAGAAGTTCATCAATGTCGTAGCTTGGCGATGGAAGGTTATTGTTCACAAATGCACAGTATCCATCATTCATTTCGCCATTGCAACGGGCCTGATTTAGCAAGCTACCCCAGAGTGCGGGAATTGAGCCAGGTATATCGCACAATGGTGCCTCATAAGCGGCGTGATATGGAACCGCACATCCTATCACTTGGATGGCGGCGACACCGGCTTCGGCTCGGGCTGCGGGCGCCAGGTGAGCTGGCCGTTTGCATTCATGAGGTAGAGCACCGGTACGGCCTTGCCCTTTGGGCCTTCTGGCATGAAACGACCTTCGGCGTCGAAGTTTGAAATGCGCGAATCTGCATAGCGGATCCAGCCTTGCAGCTCACCAGATTCAGGATCGTAGCGGTACACATCTCGCCATACTTTGGGGGTGGTGAGGCGTGGGTTCACATACGCGGGTGCGGTGGAGCGCTCCAGGACGTCGGCAAAAAGCACCTGGCTGACCAGTGTGAGATTCAGTCCGCGCAGCATGTAGCGCTCTCCGAGGGAGAGCTTGTCTGGTGAAGACACCGTGTCCACCTGCCCAGAGGCCTGCTCCAGCAGCACTCCTTGTGTGATGAGGTGATGCAGTTCCGCACGCACATCGGCCACTGCCGTGGATTTGGGCGAGGCGGCCGCGAGTGCATCCAGTTCCCGCTTTGAGCTGAGGTAGAGCTGATGAAAATTGCCGATGGCATCGATCACCTTCTCGATGGTGGCGCGTACTGTCAGGTCCGACTTTTCCGCCACAGGGGTTTTCAGCGCCTCGCGAATGCTTTCCTGCAGCATCTTGCGCAACTGTGCGGCCAGATCCTTGCGCGTGGCGTCATTTTCCAGCGAGGTCAGGGCGTCCAGCTTGGGCTTCAGCTTGAGATACTGCCGCTGCAGGCCGCTGCGTTCAGCATCGGAGAGGATCTGATCCAGCAGCCGGCTGCGGAGGTTGGTGTCCCTGAGGCTGAAAGCGAGCAGGATCTTCACCCACCGTGTGTCCGTGTCCGTGGCGGGCAGTCCAAAGTCGGGGTTATGCGTCTGGTATTGGATTTCAGACACGCGGCCCTTCTCATCGTAAAAGTGCATCTCGCTGGGCAGCATGTAAAAGCTGATGATGGCCGGCGCGCTGACGCTACCGCCGTTGTCGGCAAATATGCCGATGTCGATGCGATGACTGCGAATACCCGTGGCGGTGGTTATGGGCGGGGCCCAACGCACGCGCAGGCGCATCACATCTCCGCCGGGCTGGCTCTCCAGCTGCACAAAGCGTGGGTCTCCCTGCAGCAGCGCGGCGCGCATCTTCAGCGGCGCTTTCATGAGGTTGAAGGTCTTGTCAAAACTGATGAGCATGCCGTGCTCGGCCTCATTGCCGCGCAGGATGCGCGCGATGGACACAGGCGAGTCCGAGAGCTGCCACGGGTGCGGGTTGGGCAGCTCAAAGAAGTTCTTTCCCTGCTCGATCTTGGTTTCCTCGATCACGCGCAGCAGCACCAGAGGCGGGATCTTTTCCGGCGTCATCTCATGCGCGATGTTCACCATCTTTTCCTCGTCGATCAGCGAGCCATCAAAGACGGGTGGGTGAGCCTTGCCGGTGTAGTAGTCCTCAGGCTTCTCCACGGCCTTGTAGGCGCGGCGGAAGATGGACTGCAGCGTGGACGCGAGCAGATGCTTTTCGATCAGCAGCTTCTGTGTGTCCGGCGGAAAAGCTGCTGTGGTGGAGAGCAGCGCGCGGAGAAAGGGCTGGTCGGTGAATGACGAGCCCTGGGAGATGAGCAGGCAGGGCGTGTTCAGCGGCAGGAGATCGCCGTAGCCGCCACCGCCTGCGCCGTTGCCGCCGATGTCGTAGTCCTGGTGCTCGGGATAAATGAAGAGGTTGTTGGAGAGATACTGCTGCGCCAGGAAGCGGTTCCCAGCGGGGTCCATCATGTAGATGCGCGGCAGGCAGCCCAGCTGCGTGGCGGCGGAGGCCATGGAGCAATTTCCCAGCAGCGGCACGCTGCGCACCTGCGTGGCCGCGCCGGTGTCCCCTGCCCTGGCTGGAAACACCTGAAGCTGCGGGTACTGGTCCGTGTGCAACGGTGAGTGCTGGCCATCGCGGTTTTCATACGTGATGGCTTGCAGCCCTGTGGCGGTGCCTTTGGCAAACCAGTCATTGATCATGACGGCCACCTTGTCAGTGCGGAGAGTCACCGGCTGCGCAGAGACGGCGGATGCACCGAACGTCAGAAACGCCAGGAGGCTCAGGCAGGCCGTGGGTGGATGCAGCACGTGCGCATTGTCACAGCGGCGGCGCACTTCGCAAAAGGAATGTGCTGTGGCCAGGGTTTTATGGCGGGCTGTTTGTGCTAGGATGAAATGAAAGTGGAAACCCGTGGCATCAGGAAGATGCCGATTGAATCCGTCGCATGAAGAAGGCAAAGTGAGTCGTAGCAATTTGCGAATACGACCAAACCATGCGCTGCCCATGTTGGGAGTACCACTTCACCATGATTTACAAGTGCCGAACCTGTAAGCATACCGAAGGACGGGGATTTCTGCCTGGGGTGACGTGCGGACTCATGATTTTCGTCCTGGCGGGTGTGGCTTGGGGCATTTTGATGTCTCTGCTGCACTTTTATGCCCGTTCGCTGGGCTGGTGGTGGCTGGTCGCGGCACCTGCGCTGCTTGTGGCAGCCCTTGCCGGCGCGTGGCTTCTGCATGAATTGCTGGCAGGCATAGAGTGGCTTATGTTTTGTTTTCGTCGCTGCCCTTGCTGTCTTTCCCGACGATGGTCGTGGGGCTTTACCCAGGGCTTTGGTTTATGAGTCAACCGCTGCACATTCATCTGCACCTCCCAGCCTCTGTAAAACATCTGCGTCTCAGTACTCTCATCACCATGGGTTTTCTTTCCTGGATTTTTAGTTCCTGCTCTCCGAAAAATGACACCACAGCCACAGGATGGCGGGAGATTACCTCTGGCATGGAGACTGATGGATTCGTGGATCTGGATTTCACCCTAGGTCGTGTTTGAAAACCTGTCGATTGGCAAATTGGGTGCATCGAGGCAAGAAGACATGTCGATGAAAACCCAACGCTTTGCATGGTGGGAG
>NZ_JACHIG010000023.1 GCF_014203095.1 Prosthecobacter vanneervenii
CTCCCACCATGCAAAGCGTTGGGTTTTCATCGACATGTCTTCTTGCCTCGATGCACCCAATTTGCCAATCGACAGGTTTTCAAACACGACCTAGGAGTTGAAGTCTCCGTTTGCTTCATGACTTCTCTGCTTTCGATCTCAGCGAGACCATTTTAACGACTGGCGATATGAGATTGAGACCACTTCTCATAATGGTGATTCCAAGTGCGGCATTTGCATGGAAGTGAAGAGAACGAAAATTGGTGGATCCTTTATTCGAAAGTGAATTTAGGATCGACATCCGCGTGGCGCTCTGGCCTAATGATCAGGTAATCGCATCTTATGATCACTCTCAATATCAATGGGAAAGCCGTTCAGGTGGATGTCGCCCCTTCAACACCGTTGCTTTGGGTGCTGCGGGATGTCGTGGGGCTGACGGGAACCAAATACGGGTGTGGAGTTGAAATCTGCGGTGCATGCACCGTGTGGATCGATGGCTCGGCGGAAAAGTCCTGTGACGTGGCAGTGAAAGAAGTCGTCGGGAAGAAAATAACGACCATTGAGGGTTTGTCTCCGGATGGGGCCAGCCACCCGGTGCAGAAAGCCTGGGTGGCCTGCCAGGTGCCCCAGTGCGGGTACTGCCAGTCTGGCATGATCATGAAAGCTGCGGCCATGCTCCGAGAGAATAAGAAGCCGACGGACGCTCAAATCGATGGAGCGATGAACAATCTCTGCGTGTGCGGCACCTACCAAAGGATTCGCGATGCCATCAAGCTGGCCGCCACCCTGTGATCAACTCAACCCCGGATTTCCAATGAGTGCACGCAACGTAATTTCAGGCCAGGTTTCCAATGAACTCCCGCCGCTGCCCGAGCCGGTCATTGCGCACGCGGGGGAACTGCAACGACGCGAATTTCTCAAAGGTGTCGGCGGTCTGCTGCTGGCGTTCACCTTTGAGATGGGTGCACGTGGCAAAGCTGCGGCTGCTGCGGCAGGAAGCACAAACACCTCCATCACCTCCTATCTGGCGGTGGGATCGGATGAGGCCATCACGGTCTATGTGGGCGGCGGTGAGATGGGCCAGGGCATCTACTCGGGGCTGGCACAGGGTGTGGCGGAAGACCTGTTTGTGGACTGGGCCAAGGTGAAGGTGCAGCCGCTGCCAGCAGCGCTTTCATGGGTCACGGGAGGAAGCAGCGGCATCATGCGCCGGCTGCAAACCATGCGCGCCGCCGGTGCCACAGCACGTCAGATGCTGGTCAATGCTGCAGCGCAGACATGGGGGGTGCCTGCAACCGGTTTGGTGACAGCCAAAGGCACGGTGACGAACCCTGCCACCAAGGCCGTGCTGACCTATGCTCAGCTAGCTCCGCTGGCTGCCACACTGCCGGTGCCAGCCTCCGTGACGCTGGTGCCAAACAATGCTTTCCAGGTCATCGGCAAAAACGTGCCGCGGCAGGACATCCCTGCCAAAACCAATGGCAGTGCGGTCTATGGCATCGATGTGCAGGTGCCAGGGATGGTCTTCGCAGTGGTCAAGCATTGTCCGACGCTCGGAGGCACGCTTGCGTCCGTGCCGACGACGCCCGTCGGGGCGTTGGGAGTCATTCCGCTTTACGATCTTTCCGGGAAGAACATTAATGCGGTTGCGGTGGTGGCCTCCAACACCTGGGCGGCCAAGAGCGCGGCGGAAAATCTACAGGTGAGATGGACACTGCCAGCCACTGCCAGCACCCTGAGCAGCACCAACTTTGCCACACAGGCCCAGAGCCTGCTGAGCGGGGCAGCTCCGTACACCGTCGAGCAGTCAGGGAATGCTGCGGCAATGTATGCCTCTGCACCGGTGAAGCTGGATCTGCAGTACAATCTACCTTATCTGGCTCATGCGTGCATGGAGGTGCTCAACTGCACCGTGCGAATTACCGCGAGCACTTGTGAAATCTGGGCGCCCACCCAGGCTCCAGCGCTGGTGCAGCAGACCGGGGCCACGATGAGCGGCCTGCCTGCGGCTGCTGTCACCGTCTATCCCACGCTCATGGGAGGCGGGCTGGGACGTAAAATCGAGCAGGACTATGTTTCCCAGGCAGTGCAGACCGCCAAGGCGATCGGCAAGCCGGTGAAGCTCACCTGGCCGCGTGAAGAGGACATGGCGCACGACTTTTACCGGCCCATGGCGCTTTCACGCATTCAGATTGGTCTTGATGACAAGACTGGCAAGGTGCTCTCCTGGAGCAACCGGGTGGTGGCCCCCTCTCTGTCCATCCAGCGTGGCCGCACCCTGGGTGCCACGGGTGACGGCATCGCGGTGGAAGGGGCGGCCAGCCGGCCGTACAACTTCCTTTCCCGCCTCGTGGAATATGTGCCGCATCCTTCGCCTGTGCCGGTGGGGTACTGGCGCTCTGTGGGCAACTCCATCAACATCTTTGCGGTGGAGAGCGCCATCGACGAAGCCGCGCTGGCCGCGAAGATGGACCCGCTGCAGTTCCGCCGGAATCTTCTCGTCAACGATGCACGGACGCTGGCTGTGCTCAATGCGGCCGCATCCGCCGCTGGCTGGGGCTCGGCGCTGCCGGCTGGTCACGCACGTGGCATCGCGGTTTCGAATGCCTTTGGCAGCATCGTGGCACAAGTGGCTGAAATCTCTGCGCCGACCGCAGGAAGCATCACCGTCCACAAAGTGGCGTGTGCGATCGACTGTGGATACGCAATCAATCCGGGCTCTGTCGAAGCGCAGATGCAGGGGGGGATCTTCCACGGGCTGAGCGCGGCAATGTGGGGACAGGTGACCTTCAAATCAGGGGTGGCCAGCGCCCGCAACTTCAGCAATTACCGCATGCTGCGGATGAAGGAAGCACCGCAGATCACCGTGCAGATCGTGAACACCAACAGCCCGCTCGGGGGTATCGGCGAGCCAGGTGTGCCACCAATCGCTCCGGCAGTGGCCAATGCGTATGCCGCGCTTACCGGCGTGCGACTGCGGAATCTGCCCTTCTTTCCCGGAGCGACGATGAGCGAGGGGTAAAACAAACAGGTGTCCGCGAGCAGCGAGCCACGCTGCATTTTTTGGTGAAGGAAATTCATTTCATCCTGGATCTAGCTTTTTCATCAGGTGATTCGCCCATGGCAATCGCGACTGTGGTGAATGTGCGCGGCTCCGCATACCGACGCCCAGGGGCCCGGATGCTCATCACAGCGACGGGAGAAACGGCGGGGATGATCAGCGGCGGATGCCTGGAGGGGGATGTGAGGGAGCGTGCGCTCCGAGTGATCTCCACGGGCAGGCCTGAACTGGTCACGTATGACTCAACTTCATCCGAAGACATCATTTTTGGCCTTGGGCTGGGATGCAACGGCATTGTGCAGGTGCTCATTGAGCCAGTCCATCCAAGGGATGACGGGCTGCTGGCTTTTCTAAGGACTGCTCATGAAAAGCGGGAACCTGTGGAACTGATCACGGCTTTCCATGCCACTGGCGAGGCCGCGCAGATCAATCCCGGATGGGCTTTGCTGAGGCGGCCGAAGAACGGAGGCATCAAAAGCTCGCCGGCCTGGATGGAGGCCATGCCTGGGCTGGCCGAAATGCACAGCGGCAAACGGTTTGAACTGCAGCATGTGGCCAGTGCGGATGGGGGGACTATTTCCCTGCTGCTGGAGACCATCCAGCCGCCTGTCTCGCTGATCATCTGCGGCGGCGGAGATGATGCCGTGCCACTGGCTGCGCTAGCGAAATGCCTCGGCTGGCATGTCTCTGTGCTGGATGCCCGGGCGACGCTCGTCACACGCAACCGGTTTCCCAAGGTGGATACGGTGGAGTGTGTGCGCCCTGATTCCTATGAAAAGACGCCTGCGGCACCGCTGGTGATGCTGATGACGCACAGCTTTTCACAGGACAAGGAGTGGCTGCGTGTCTGGCTCTCCAGGAGCTGGAGCTATCTGGGCATCCTAGGGCCCAAGTCGCGCACCCGGCGGCTGCTGGATGAACTGGGGGCTGAAGGATGCGCGGTGTCCGATGAATTGGCGGGTTCTATTTGCGGGCCTGCCGGCCTCGACATTGGAGCAGAGAGTCCTGATGAGGTGGCTTTGTCCGTGCTGGCAGAAATGCAGGCTGTATTGTCTGGCAGAAACGGCGGGCCGCTGCGCAGCCGTGACGGACCGATTCATGATCCTGTCGTCATGCCATGAGTGTGTCAGCTGAAACCGCCATCATCATCCTCGCTGCGGGGGAATCCTCACGTATGGGGCGTCCGAAGCAACTGCTCTCATGGCAGGGGCAACCGCTCGTCAGACACGTCGCGGAGATGGCTTTGGCCGTGCCCAATACATCCGTGCATGTGGTGCTGGGTGCTCATCTAGAAGCTGTGGCTGAAGCGCTGCAAGGGCTGCCTTTGAGGCTTTGCACAAATGAGAGCTGGAGCGAAGGCATGGGTGCCAGTGTTTGCGCAGGTTTGCGTGCTGTGCTGGATGATGAGCCTGCTGCTGCCGCTGTTTTGTTTCTGCTCTGTGACCAGCCGCTGATCACAGCGGACCTGCTTTGTGAAATGATCCGCAAGCACCGGGAAGGGGCCGCACTCGTGGCTACTTGTTACCAGAACACCTTGGGCGTGCCGGCCTTGTTTGGGGCCTCACTGTATCCCGAACTGCTGGCGTTGCGTGGTGACCAAGGGGCGAAAAAGATTATCCAGCGCCATCGAGAACGAGCCGCTGTAGTGCCCTTTCCACAAGCAGCCACGGATTTTGACACCTATGAGGACTACGAGCGTGCTGCCAGTCCGCAGGTTTGACCGATCATGGTCGCGTTTCTTTGCGTCTATGGTTGGCCCGGCATGCTGATGGATGGGCGGGCTTGCGCCACGCCCACTCTACGGCCAGAGGATTAATGCACGCCGTGGTCGGCGAGGTAGCGTTCGGCTTCGAGGGCGGCGGCGCAGCCCTGGCCGGCGGCGGTGATGGCCTGGCGATAGACGTGGTCGGCGACGTCGCCAGCGGCGAAGAGGCCCTCGGTCTTGGTGCGGGTGCCTTCGGTCTGGAGAATGTAGCCGTTTTCATCGGTATCGACGAGGTCGCCGAGGAACTGGCCGTTTGGCACATGGCCGATGGCGACGAAGACGCACTTGAGCTCGAGCTCGCTCTTCTCGCCAGTGACGAGGTTTTCGAGGGTGACGGCGCGCATCTCGCCCTTCTCATCGGTGAGGTATTCGGTGATGGTGGAATTCCAGACGGGCTTGATCTTGGGATTGGCCAGGGCGCGGTCTGCCATGATCTTGGAGGCGCGCAGTTCATCGCGGCGATGGATGAGATAGACCGTGCTGGCGAATTTGGTGAGGAAACCAGCCTCTTCGCAGGCGCTGTCGCCGCCGCCCACGACGCAGACGGGTACGTTGCGGTAGAAGGCGCCGTCACAGGTGGCGCAGCTGGTCAGGCCCTTGCCGATGAGGCCTTTTTCGTTTGGAAGGCCGAGGTGCTTGGGGGAGGCGCCGGTGGCGACGATGACGGTGCGGGCCTCATAGACGGTGCCGCCTTCTGTGTGGACTTCGAAATGGCCTGCGGCGGTCTTTTTGACGCTGCTGACGAGGGAGTACTCGATACGAGCGCCGAATTTCTCGGCCTGAGTCTGCATGTTCATCATCAGCTCCGGGCCCATGATGCCATTGGGGAAGCCTGGGAAGTTTTCCACCTCGGTGGTGGTGGTGAGCTGGCCGCCGGGCATGTTGCCGGACAAGATCAGGGGCTTGAGGTTGGCGCGGCCGGTGTAGATGGCTGCGGTGTATCCGGCGCAGCCGGTGCCGATGATGATGACGTTTTCCATGAGAAAGAGAGGTTGGTGGGAGGGGAAATAAAGGTCGCGGAAGATGGAAAGGCCGGGCGGGGGTGCAACCCTCGCTTTTTGCAGACTCGGTGTTGGAGTTTGTTTGGTCCCGGCGTATTTCAAAATTCTCAACGATGTCCAACCCCGCCTCGGATGCCAAAGCCAGCCGCAAATCGCTGGCGACGCTGTTTTTCTGCACGGCGATGCCGATGGGGATGTGGAGCGTGCCGTTGGCGAATGTTTTCAAGGCGCATGAGCGCGGGCATCTGGTGCCGTGGGTGTTTGCCACGACGGCGATCGCCGCCTTCATCTCCCCGCTCTTTGTGGGGGCGATGGCGGACCAGAAGCACTCCCCAGTGCTGCTGCTGCGCTGGCTGGCGGCGATCACGGGCATCGTGCTTTTTATCACCTGCGGGTCGCTGGCCTGGGGCTGGAGCGATGGGATGGTGCTGCTGTGGGCGCAGATCTACACGCTGGTGGCGACGCCGGTGTGGAGCCTGACGAGCAGCATTGTTTTCTCGCAGCTGGAGAATGCCAAGAGGCAGTTTGGCCCGCTGAGAGCGTGCGCGACGGCGGGCTGGATGGTGGGCTGCTGGATCGTGAGCTTTGTGCTGATGGCGGATGCGTCCCTGCTGGCGGGAATGACGGCCGGGGGCCTGTGGCTGGTGGTGTCCTGCCTGAGCTGGTGGCTGCCGATGATCCCGCCCGGGGAGGTGGTGCAGCACCGGACTTGGAAGCAGATCCTGGGGCTGGATGCGCTGTTTTTGCTGACGCATCGGGACCACCGGGTGCTCTTTATCACCTCGGCTTTGTACTGTGTGCCGCTGGCGGCTTTTTATCCCTACACCTCGGCGCAGTTACGGGATCTGGGGGTGAAGAACATCTCGGCAGTGATTTCGCTGGGGCAGACGACTGAGGTGATCGCGATGCTGCTGCTCTCTGGCATGCTGACGAGGTTTCGGCTGAAGTGGGTCTTCCTCTCCGGCATTCTCATCTGCGTGGTGCGGTTTTCATTGAATACGTTCAACACGCTGCCGTGGGTGATGGTGGGCACCCTTCTGCACGGCTTTGCGTACACGCTGTATTTCATCACCACGCAGATTTATCTGGAGGAGCGAATTGATCCCAAGTGGCGGGTGCGTGCGCAGGCGCTGCTGGCGATGCTGATGGGCGGGCTGGGAAACCTGATCGGCTACCTGGGTGGTGGCTGGTGGTATGCGGCAACGACGGCGGACAAGGTGACTGACTGGCCGCGCTTTTGGTGGGGGGAGACTGCGCTGACGGCGGCGGTGAGCGTGTTTTTTGCGCTGGCGTACCGGGGGCGGGTGAGGAGCGAGTGAGGGGCAAGGGCGGCATGAGGCAAGCCGCCCAGCCCAGCGCTGGGTAAGGCGAGTGTCAGCGGGGCATTGCGGTGACCCTGATGGACGAGCGGGCTGTCGCCACACCCATCCTACTTATGCCAGGCCAGCGCGAACGAGGAGGGCCATGGCGTCGGGGTCGCGGCCCATGAAGTCGTGGAAGAGTTTGGCGGGGTCTTCGGAGTTGCCCTTGCTGAGGATGGTGTCGCGGAATTCGCGGCCGACGGCGGGGTTGAGTACGCCCTCCTGCTGGAAGCGGGTGAAGGCGTCTGCATCGAGGACTTCGGCCCACTTGTAACTGTAGTAACCTGCGGCGTAGCCAACGGGGCTGCTGAAGAGGTGGCCGAAGCGGCGGGCCATGGTGGGCTGCTCGGTCTTGAGCTGCATGAGACAGCCTTTGAGGATGGAGCGGGAGAGCTTGTCCAGATCCGCGCCTTCGTCCGTGGCGTGGTGCATGTGGAGTTCGAGGTCCAATTTGCCAAAGGCGAGCTGGCGCATGATGTCGCTGGCGCTGCGGTAGTTTTTGGCAGCGATGAGCTTCTTGAAAAGTCTGGCGGGAATGGGCTCGCCGGTTTCGTGATGGCGGGCGAAGAGGTCGAGGCTCTCGCGTTCCCAGCAGAAGTTTTCCATGAGCTGGGAGGGCAGCTCCACAAAGTCCCAGTAAACGCTGACGCCATTGAGGGAGGGGATTTCCACATTGCCGCAGAGCTGGTGGAGGAGGTGGCCGAACTCGTGGAAGACGGTGGTCACCTCGTCATGGGTGAGGAGGGCGGGCTTGCCATCCACGGGAGGAGTCATGTTGCCGCAGATGAGGCCGAGATGCAGGCGGCGGTCGCGCTCGCCACTGGGGGGCACGCCCATGCGAAGGTAATTCATCCAGGCGCCGCCGCGCTTGGAGTCGCGCGGATGCCAGTCGGCGTAGAAGGAGCCGATGTGCACGCCTTTTTCGTTGCGCACTTCGTAGAACTTCACCTCAGGGTGCCAGACTTCCACGGGGCCGGATTTGCCGGGCTGGGCGCTGACATTGGCGGGGGCTTCCTTGCCGGGCTCGACATAAACAACTTCGCGGCTGGTGATGCGGAGGTCGAAGACCTTTTCCGCTAGCTGGAACATGCCGCTGAGCACCTTGTCGATGGGGAAGTAGGGGCGGAGTTCCTCTTCATCGAAGTCGTACTTCGACTTGCGCTGGCGCTCGCTCCAGAAGGCGACTTCCCAAGGCTCAAAGAGATCCACGTCCTGGTGTGCATTGTCAGCGCGGAATTCCTGCAGCTCGATGGTCTCGCGCTCAAAGGCGTCTTTGACGCGCTCATAGAGATCGGTGACGAAGCGCAGGGCGCTCTGGCCATTTTTGGCCATGCGGTGGGCGAGTACATGATCGGCGAAGTTGGCCTTGCCCATGATCTGGGCTTTCTCGTGGCGCAGACGCAGGATCTTCCAGACGAGCTCTGTGTTGTCGTGCTCGCCACCGCGGCCGATGCTGCAGGAGCCTTCCCAGACCTGACGGCGGATGGAGGCGTCCTCGACGTATTCCATGACGGGGATCATGGAGGGGGCCTTGAGGGTGAAGCGGTAGGCGGGCTTTTCGGCGGTGCCGAGGTTTTTGGCCAGGGCGTCTGCTTTGGCGGCGTCCAGAGCAGTCTGTGGCAGGCCCTTGAGGCGCTCCACGTCTTCGATGATGAGCTCCCACTTGTTGGTGGAGTCGAGGACGTTCTCGGAGTACTTCTGGGTGAGCTGGGAGAGCTCGGCCTCGATTTCTTCGACGCGCTTCTTTTTGTCTGGAGGCAGGTCGGCACCTGCCTGGATGAAGCCCTCCATGGACTCGTCGAGGGCACGCTTGCGCACGGGATCGAGATGACGTGCCTCGTCGGTCTTGCTGTAGGTGACGAAGAGATCCCAGAGGTGCTCATTGAGCGGGATTTTGGCAAAGAAGGCGCTGACCTCAGGCAGCATCTTGTTGTAGGCCTCGCGCAGAGCGGGGGAGTTGCAGAGAGAGTCGAGATGGCTCACGAGGCACCAGGATTCATTCAGCTCCCGGGTGCTTTCATCCAGGCCGAGCACGACGGTGTCGAAATTCATTTTGCCGCGATCCTGATCGATGACCGCGTCCAGGTTAGCCTGGGCCTTTTCCAGTGCGGCGCGGATGTCTGATTCGATGTGCTCGGGGGTCAGCGTGGACCAGCGGATGTGAAAGTCCTGGGTAAGGAATGGAGCTGCCATGGGTTGGATTTTTTGCAGTCGGAAGGGGGAATGGTAATTATGGAACGTTTGAGGCAAGGCTGCAAATGACATTGCCATGGTCGTTGCTGCTCAAAACGCGGCATTGGTTGTTCCGACCACCGAGCCAATTGACAAACCGCGCTGGCTTAACAACATGCGCGTTCGCCGTGTCTGTCCCTGACTCTCTTCGCCGCACCCCTCTCCATGCCGTGCATGTGGAAATGGGAGCGCGCATGGTGCCCTTTGCCGGATGGGACATGCCGGTGCAATACACGGGCATCGTGGATGAGCACAAGGCGGTGCGGCAGAGTGTGGGTGTCTTCGACATTTCGCACATGGGGCAGTTCATTGTCAGCGGCAACGGGGCCGAGGCCTTTCTGAACCGGGTTCTGACCAACAACATCGCCAAACTGCAGCCCGGGCAGGGGCAGTACACCCTGCTGCTGAACGCGCAGGGCGGGGTGATCGACGACCTGATCGCCTACCGCACGAGCGAGCGGGAATTTTATCTGGTGGTGAACGCCTCGCGCATCGATGCGGACTGGCAGCAGCTGGAATCACAGCTGACGGAGGATGACGATGTGCTGATGGCGAATGCGAGTGATTTTACCGCTGGGCTGGCGGTGCAGGGCCCCAAGGCGCGCGAGGTGGCGGCTGCGGTGTTTGGCAGCACGGATTCCTTCCCAGAGCACAATACCATCCTGGTGAGCATGACCGAAAACGGCCCAATGTGGCTGTGCGGCACTGGCTACACGGGAGAGGAAGGTTTTGAGTTTTTCATGCCAGCGGAGACCGCCGAGGGGTGGTTCCGCAAGATCGTGGAGGCAGTGAAGGCTGCTGGCGGCATGCCCTGTGGCCTGGGCGCCCGTGACACGCTGCGTCTTGAGATGGGCTACCCGCTCAACGGCAATGACCTTTCTGAACAGCGCACGCCGCTGCAGGCCGGACTGGGCTTCTTTGTGGATCTCGACAAGGGGGAATTCACCGGCCGTGAGGCGCTGGTGGCGCAGAAAGCCGCCGGACTGCCTGACAAGCTGGCTGCCTTTCGCATGACTGGAGCCGCACCGCCGCCGAGGCCGCACTATCCGGTGGTTTCTGGTGGGCAGGTCGTGGGCGAAGTGTGCAGCGGTACGCAGTCCCCCAGCCTGAGCGCGGGCATCGGCATGGCCTACGTGCCGCTGGCAGCAGCGGCGATCGGAAGCACGATCGAGATCGAAATTCGCGGGCGGCGCTTTCCTGCGGAAGTGGTGAAGAAGCCCTTCTACCGCCGCCCTGCCACGTCCTGATTTTTTTCCCAAACCTACTCTCATGAGCAACGTCCCTGAAACCCTCCGCTACCGTGACTCGCACGAATGGATCGACCCCACCCAGAGCCCGTCTCCGGTGGGCATCACGGACCATGCGCAGGCTGAGCTGACGGATGTTGTGTTTGTGGACCCGCCCAAGGTGGGGACGCAGGTGACGGCTGGTCAGCAGGTGTGCGTGATCGAGTCTGTGAAAGCCGCGAGCGACATCTACGCCCCGGTGGCTGGAGAGATTGTGGCTGTGAACGACGCGCTGAGTGGCGACCCAGGCCTGATCAATCGTGAACCGTACACCGGCGGATGGATCTTCAAGATCAAGCCATCCAGCGAAGCGGAGTTTGATGCTCTGCTGACTCCCGAGGCCTACACCAAACATATTGCTTAACCACCCAGCTGCTGGCGGTTGCTTCCCCCGTCAGTTTTCGGCTGAAATGAGTGACAATTTCGTTACTCATCATTGATTCCAGACCCATGCCTCCCGAAGCGTCCTCCACACCCGTAGCCACAGTTCCTGCCGGTTTTCAGCTCAAACCGATTGATGCGTATCATCGCCGCCACCGCACTTTTCCGGCCAAGGGTCTGGTGGAGAGCTTCACGAACTGGCTGCAGGACATGGTGGAGGCTGTCATCGCGCATTGCTCCATTCACGGAGACCCGCCCATCTATGACTCCCGCCATTTTCCCTGGGTCAAGGAAGTGGAAGCCGACTGGCAGAAAGTGCGAGCCGAGCTGGATGCGGTGATGAAGTACCGCGACGCGATGCCGAGCTTTCAGGACATCGTGAAAGAGGTGGGGATGATCCAGGGAGACGACCAGTGGAAGACTTTCTTCCTCAAAGGCGTGGGCATGGACTGCGAGGAAAACGCCCGCCACTGCCCGGAAACGATGAAGGTGCTGGCCAAGATCCCAGGATGCACTACGGGATTCTTTTCCATCCTTTCTCCGCGCAAGCACATTCCCCATCATCGCGGGCCGTGGGCCGGGGTACTGCGCCTGCACCTGGGACTGATGGTGCCGCAGCCGAGCGAGCAGTGCCGCATCCGAATCGCTGACCAAGTGTACGCGTGGCAGGAAGGCAAGGCGGTGGTGTTTGACGACACGTACAACCACGAAGTCTGGAACGACACGGACGGCTATCGTGTGGTGCTGTTTGTGGACTTTGAGCGCCCGCTGCGTGCGCCGTTCAATTTCATCAACAACTGGATCATGAACCTGGCTGCGCTGGCGCCTTTCCTTCGTGAGGCCAAGGGAAAGCAAAAGGATTCCGAGAAAAAGTTCTGGGCGCTGTTTGGCAAGTGACACCGGGCGCTGGCTCGGTAGCTTTGCGGGACATCCCAAACTGTTCCGCCTTCGATGCCCACCCAGTTTTCCCGTCGTCACATTGGTCCCTCCGCCGACGAGGCGGAGCGCATGCTGCAAACGCTTGGTTTTAAAACGCTCGACGAGCTCATCGACCAGGTGGTGCCGGAAGGCATCCGTGTGCGTGAGCCGCTGAATCTGGCACCGCCGCTGAGCGAGGAGCTGGCGCTGCGCCGCATGCGCCAGATCATGGGTCTGAACAAGGTGCTGCGCTCCTTCATCGGGCTGGGGTTTCACGACACCTTCACGCCGCCGGTCATCCAGCGTAACATCCTGGAAAACCCCGGCTGGTACACGGCCTACACGCCGTACCAGGCGGAGATCGCGCAGGGACGGCTGGAGGCGCTGATCAATTTCCAGACCATGATCCGGGACCTGACGGCGCTGGATGTGGCGAATGCCTCGCTGCTGGATGAAGGCACGGCGTGTGCCGAAGCACTGGGGCTGGCGGTGGCGCAGACGCAGGGAGCCGCGCGCGTGTTTGTCTCAGACAAATGCCATCCGCACAGCATCGAGGTGGTGCGCACGCGCATGGATGCCGTGGGCATTCGCGTGGAGGTGGGCGATGTGATGAAGTGGAAGCATGACGGCACCAAGGGGCTGGCGGCGGTGCTGGTGCAGTACCCGGACACGCTGGGAGTCATTCATGACTACAGCGCACTGGCGACCGAGGTGCATGATGCGGGGGCGCTGCTGGTGGTGAGTGCTGACCTGCTCTCCCTGACCGTGCTGCGAGCACCGGGTGAATTTGGTGCAGACATCTGCGTGGGGAACAGCCAGCGCTTTGGCGTGCCGCTGGGATTTGGCGGGCCGCACGCGGCCTTCATGGCGGTGAAGGATGCGCTGAAACGAAGGCTGCCCGGACGACTGATCGGCGTATCCAAAGATGCTGCAGGACGCACAGCGTACCGCCTGTCTCTGCAGACGCGGGAGCAGCACATCCGACGCGAGAAAGCCACGAGCAACATCTGCACAGCGCAGGTGCTGCTGGCGGTGATGGCCTCGATGTATGCGGTGTATCATGGGCCGCAGGGGCTGAAGAGCATCGCACTGCGAGTGCATGGTGCGGCGGTGTGGCTGGCGGGAGAGCTGTTGCGTGCCGGGCTGGATGTGCTGAGCGACGACTTCTTTGACACTCTCAGCGTGCGTGTGCCGAATGCGGACGATCTGCTGAAGCGTGCGCTGATTTTTGGCATCAACCTGCGCAAGATCGATGCGACCACGGTGGGCGTGGCGCTGGACGAACGTGTGAGCGAGGAGGAACTGCTGAACCTGCTGACGGCGTTTGGCATCTCGAAGGCGCAGCAAAAGCCGGCGCTGGATGCCGAGCAGCCGCTGCACTGCTCTGCCAGGCATCACCGTGCGTCTGCCTTCCTGACGCATCCTGTCTTCAACTCCTACCACTCTGAGACGGAAATGATGCGCTACCTGCATCGTCTGGAGTCCAAGGACATCGCGCTGAACCGCAGCATGATCCCGCTGGGGAGCTGCACGATGAAGCTGAACGCTGCGGCGGAAATGATGCCGCTGAGCTGGCCGGAGGTGAACGGGCTGCACCCCTTTGTGCCGGCTGATCAGTCCGAGGGGTATCGCTCGATGTTCCATGATCTGGAGGCCTGGCTGGCTGAGTGTACGGGCTTTGACGCGGTATCTCTGCAGCCAAATGCAGGCTCTCAAGGCGAGTATGCCGGGCTGCTGGCGATCAAGCGCTTTCACGCGGCGCGGGGGGAAGGCCACCGCGATGTGTGCCTCATTCCCACCTCGGCGCATGGCACCAATCCGGCCAGTGCTGTGATGTGCGGCTTCAAGGTGGTGGCAGTGACATGCGACAACCAGGGCAACATCTCGGTGGATGATTTGAAGGCGAAGCTGGAGGCAAACAAGGACAAGGTGGCCGCGCTGATGGTGACGTATCCCTCCACGCACGGCGTGTTTGAGGAGTCGATCGTGGAGATCTGCCGCCTGGTGCATGATCATGGTGGCCAGGTCTACATGGACGGCGCCAACATGAACGCGCAGGTGGGGCTGACCTCGCCGGGGCGGATCGGGGCGGACGTGTGCCATTTGAACCTGCACAAGACCTTCTGCATCCCGCATGGCGGTGGCGGGCCGGGCGTAGGGCCCATCGCGGTGGCGGCGCATCTGCGGCCGCACCTGCCGGGGCATCACACCTGGGCGGCGGAACGTCAGGAAGGTGCGGTGTGCTCCGCACCGTGGGGCAGCGCCAGCATCTGCACCATCTCATGGATGTATGTCGCGATGATGGGGCCGCGTCTGGTCGATGCGACCAAGAACGCGATCCTCAACGCCAACTACGTGGCGAAGAAACTGGAGGACTGCTTCCCAACACTGTACAAAGGAGCCAAGGGACTGGTGGCGCACGAGTGCATTCTGGATTTCAGCCATTTCCACAAAGTGACGGTCGAGGATGTGGCGAAGCGGCTGATGGATTTTGGTTATCACGCGCCGACGATGAGCTGGCCAGTGGCGGGCACGCTCATGATTGAGCCGACGGAGAGCGAGAGCCTGGCCGAGCTGGATCGTTTCTGCGAGGCGATGCGGTGCATTCATGAGGAAATGATCGGGGTGGAAAGCGGCAGCTATCACCCTACGGACAACACGCTGAAGCAGGCACCGCACACGGCGGCGTCGGTGGTGAAGAGCGAATGGCCGCACGCCTACACGCGCGAGGCCGCCGCCTTCCCGCTGCCGTGGGTACAGGAGGCCAAATACTGGCCACCGGTGTCGCGCATCGACAATGTGTACGGCGACCGCCATCTCATCTGCACCTGCGTGAGCGTGGAAGAAGCGGCTGCAAGTTGAAGAGACATGCGTCGTTTCACGGCGCATGAAGTTTCTCCTGCAGGTCGTCCTAGCCACTCTCGTGTTCGTCTCCAGCGCCAACGCTGCAGGCGCTCCGCGTCCGAACATTCTCTTCATCATCTTTGATGACTGGGGCTGGCAGCATGCAGGTGCGTATGGCTGCGAGTGGGTGAAGACGCCGAACTTTGACCGTGTGGCGAAAGAGGGCGTGCTGTTTAAAAACGCCTTCACCTCGAATCCGAAGTGCAGCCCGTGTCGTGCCACGATCCTGACCGGGCGCAATACCTGGCAGCTGGAGGAGGCGGTGTGTCACGGGGGGCTGTTTCCTTCGAAGTTTGCGGTGTATCCGGACCTGCTGGAGAGGAGCGGCTACAGCGTGGGCCTGACCGGCAAGGGATGGGGACCGGGTGAGTTCAAGCTGGATGGACGTACGCGAAATCCTGCGGGGCCGGCGTTTGACCAGTTCACGCAGAAGCCGCCGACGAAGGGGATCGCGACCACAGATTATCCGCGCAACTTTGAGGCCTTCCTGACGCAGCGGGACAAGGCCCAGCCTTTCTGTTTTTGGATGGGCTTTAAGGAGCCACACCGTGGCTATGAACTCGACTCTGGTGTGCGGATGGGCAAAAAGCTGGAAGAGGTGAAGGTGCCCGGCTATCTGCCGGACAATGCGACGGTGCGCGGAGACATGGCCGACTATGCGGTCGAGGTGGAGTGGGGAGACCTGCAGATCGGGCGTGCGCTGGAAGTGCTGGAGAAGTCCGGGCTGCTGGAAGATACGCTGGTGATCGTGACCTCGGATCACGGCATGCCTTTCCCACGTGTGAAGGGGCAGATTTATGAAGACGGCTACCATCTGCCACTGGCCATGCGCTGGGGGAAGGGGATCAAGCCGGGACGAGTGGTGGAGGATTTTATCAATGTGCGAGATCTGGCGCCGACGTATCTGGAACTCGCAGGGCTGCCGAAGCATGAACAGATGAGCGGCAGCAGTCTGGCGGGCATCCTGCGCAGCGAGAAGAGCGGCTTTGTGGAAGACCGCAAGATCATGCTGACGGGCAAGGAGCGGCATGATCTGGGGAGGCCGAATGACTGGGGCTACCCTGTGCGCGCGATCCGCACGCCGGAGTTTTTCTACAGCCACAACTACCACCCCGAGCGCTGGCCTGCGTGCAATCCTGAAACGGGCTACGGCAACTGCGACGACGGGCCGACGAAGTCATGGATCGTGGAGAACAAGGGGCTCTACTATGACCTGGCGTTCAACTACCGGCCGGAGGAGGAGCTCTACGACATGGTCAAAGATCCCGAGTGTCTGAAGAATCTGGCGAAGGAGCCGCAGTATGCTGCGAAGAAGCAGGAGCTGCGTGCGAAGCTGGAAGCGATGTTGAAGGACGAGAAAGATCCGCGTGCGCTGGGCAACGAGGCCATCTTTGACACCTACAAGTATCTGGGCAACCGCAGCAAGAAAGGGTATGCGGAGTGGGAGGCGAAGCAGCGCGGCGTGCCACTGCCTGAGGCGCCGAAGGGAAAGAAGGGAGCTGATGAGTGAACGCGCCCGACTAGGCGAGACTCATGAGATGAACTCATATGCCGCTGCATAACAGCGCCGAGAGCTCCCGGTGCTGCATGTGAGTGTGAAAGGTACGTGCGTATTGCAGGCAGGAGTGCCTGCATCACTTGGTGGCGTCGCCTTGTTTTGGTGCTTCGGGTGGGCGGCGGAATTTGCTGGTGCCGGAGTCCGTGGCGGTGCCGGGAGTGAATGAAGGCCTGCCTGCTTTGCCTTTGCGCTCCTGCATGGCCTTCATGGCGGCGGCTTTTTCATCGGGGTCGAGGACACCGTTTTTATTGGCATCGAAGCGCTGCAAAATCATTTCCTGCATGGGGCCTTTGCCCGGGCCGCCTTTGGCTCCGGGGGCACCGCCTTTGCGCTCCTGCATGGCTTTCATGGCGGCGGCTTTTTCATCGGGATCGAGAACGCCGTTTTTATTGGCGTCAAACTTCTGCAGGGCCAGCTGCTGCATCTTCTCGCGGTAGTCGCCGCCTGCGCCTCCGGCACCAGGGCGCTGTTTGGGGGCGTCTTCGGCCTGGGTCAGTGAGGCGAAGGTGGAAAGAGCGAGCAGGAAGGCGGAGAGGGCTTTCATGGCGGGTGGTGTGGATTAGGGGTTAAACAGAGGGGGGCGGGAAAGTTTCGTGCATCTTTTCCATGCGGCCCAGCTTGCCTTTGGGCGGGGTGCCTTTAGTTTGAGAGCGGGTCGGTCGGAGTGATCGCCGGTGTGCTGCCGCAAGGCAGGGCGCTGGAGGAAAGTCCGGACACCACAGGGCAGCATGCCACGTGAAAGCGTGGGGGCTGCGGTGCAAGCCGCGGTCACAGACAGTGTCACAGAAAACAAACCGCCTGCGTGAAAGCGCGGGCAAGGGTGAAAAGGCGGGGTAAGAGCCCACCGCCCCGACCGCGAGGAAGGGGGCACGACAAACCTCATGCGGTGCAAGACAGAACAGGAGAAACGGCCCGCCTGGCCGCAAGTCCCGAAAGGGATGGATAGCTCCGGGTAATAGTCGCACCACTGCGCGAGCAGGGGCGGGCTGGTCTTCCAGCCTGACAGATAAATGATCATGACCGTGTGCCGCAAGGCGTGCGGAGACAGAATCCGGCTTATGAGGGCCGATCCACAATGAAGGCGTCGGGAGAAATCCCGGCGCCTTCGCCTTTGGGGGGCAGGTCACTCCTCCGGGGGCATTTTGCCGAGTTTGCGCTGGAGGGTGCGGCGGTCGATGCCGAGAGCTTCGGCGGTGTGGGAGATATTGCCCGAGCAGTCGTGCAGCACGCGCTGGATGTGCTCCCACTCGATGCGGGCGAGGCTGGGGACCTCGGTGGCTGAGGGGCGCGGGGAGGAGGTGGCACGGCCCTGGAGAGAGGCCAGAACCTGGTCAGCACTGGCGGGCTTCAAAAGGTAGTCGTCAGCACCATTGCGCACGGCTTCCAGGGCACCTGGAATGCTGCCGTAGCCGGTGAGGATGATGAGCCGGACCTGGGGCAGCCTTTGCCGAAGATGAGGGATGAGGCTCATGCCATCCTGGGACCCAAGGCGCATGTCCAGCACGATGCCTTCGACACCGCCGGATGCTGCGTGCATGAGTGCCTCCTGCCGGGTAGCAGCCTGCAGCACCTCGCAGCCGCGTCGCCGTAATGCGAGCGCCAGAGTGGTGCGGAAGCTTTCGTCGTCTTCAACGAGGAGCACTTTCATGATGAGAGGGGTGTGGGTGCCGTGGGATCAGGAGTGATACGCGTGCTCCGCCTTTGGACAGATTTTCCACCTCCACGCTGCCCTGCATGGAGGCGGCGAGTCTGCGCACAAAGAACAAACCAAGGCCCATGCCGGAGCCGGGATCGCGCGTGGTACGGAAGGGCTCGCCCCAGTGGAGGAGCATCTCGGGGCTGAAGCCCGGGCCCTGATCTTCCACACTTATTCGCAGCCATTCTGCCTGCTCATTGATGTGCAGGCGCACCGCGAGATCCTCTGCGGAGGATAGCAGTGCATTGCGGAGGAGCACCAGCAGGGCTTCGCGCAGACCGGCGCAGGCGACCAGGGTGTCGTGGGTGTGGATGTCCGCTTTGACACGGGAGCGCTGAGACTCCGGAAGGGTGGCGAGAACGGTCTCCACCACTTTGTCGATGGCGCAGGGCTCTGCGGAGAGTCCGGTGGCCTCCTGGCCGAGCTCGCGGAGGCGCTGCAGGACCTGCTGGCAGCGCGCCGCCTCGCGGGCGATGATGGCGATGGTGTCCGCATCCGGCACCGTGCGCAGCTCCTCCACGGCCAGAGCAATGGTGCCCAAGGGCGTGCCCAGCTCATGCGCGAAACCCGTGGCGAGTGCGGCGACCGAGAGGAAGCGCTCGCGAGAGTCCAGCTCTTTGCGCAGGCGCTCGCGCTCGTGCTGCAGCCGGTGAGAGCGCTTGCGCAGAGCGAGCAGAAGCACGAGCACAAAACCTCCGGCAAGCACCAGCGCCACGAAGAAGCCCTGGGTGAGCATGGCAGTGGAGACAGCGGCGCCGGTGGTCAGATGCAGAGGCACGGCTTTTTGCCAGAGCCAGCCACAGGCCAGCGTGGTGAGCAGGCCAAGACCGAACACTGCGGAGGCACGCAGCGCCACCGCTGCGAGGGTGAGCTGCACGAGGTAAAAAAGCGCGAATGGATTTTGCAGGCCGCCAGTCCAGTGCAGCAGAAAGGTCAGTGTGAGAGCATCCCATACCATGAGATGGAAAAAGCCCTCCTGCATCTGCCAGCGGATCTGTCGCAGCCACCATTCAAGAAGCGCATTGGTGATGAGTGTCACGGCCACAGCGCCGCCGCACTGCCACCAGGGAATCGCCACACCCATGCGGGAGACGACGAGCAGAGTGATGCCCTGACCGGCTGCTGCCAGCCAGCGCAGCCACACCAGTACACGCGCGCTGAGGGTGCCGCCGGCCCAGACCTCACTCAGGCCCAGCCAGCGCCGCCAGGGAGCAGCGGCTGAAGGAGGATGTGAGGCATGCGGAGGCATGTGGCCATAGTGAGCCGCCATGACTGGCACTTCAACAGAGGACGGGGCTTTTTGCCAAAGTGCCTCAAAAGCATGCCATCCCGAACTCACTTTACCGCCGCGCCTTTCTCCAGCATCAGCTTGGCAATGGTGAGTAGATTCGCCTCGCCGAGATGTCCCATGGCAGGCATCTGAGGCAGTTCGGGACGTTTCTTGCCAGGGGCTTTGGCCCAGGTGACGATGCCTTCGGGATTGCCGGCGTAGATTTTAGCGATCTCGGAGAGCGGCGGACCAACGAGCTTTACATTCGGCGCATGGCAGGCGGCGCAGTTCATGAAGAGCTGCTCGGGGCTCAGCTCTGCGGCCGGAGGGATGGCGGTGTGAGCTTTGTTAAACTCCGCCAGTGCGGTGTAATAATGCTCTGTACGCTCTTTGATCTCGGCCTTGTGAGAAGCCAGAGCGGCTTCGCGATAAACGTGGCGTCCGCTGCCCATGCCGAGCACCACGAAGGAGAACAGCGTGACGATAAGCCAGTAGCGGCTGCCGATGGTGGTGTCCGGGCGTTTCAGCTCGCCGAAGAGAACCCAGAGGGTGAGGGCGCCGAGGGCGGCACCACCGAAGATGATGCCATACACCTGCATGGTGATGCCCGCGGATGGCAGCGTGAAGAGCAGCAAAGGACCGAGCACAAACTGAGCGAGAGTGACGCGGGCGCAGACCGTGTAGAAGAAGCGGCGCAGCTCCGGGCGGGTGAAGCCGGAAAGATGCGTGAGGTCGGAGCCCTTGCGGCCGAACCATCCCGCCAGGAAGAGGCCGGTCATGGCGAGGCTGGCGGCCATGAAGTGCAGGTAGCGCGGCAGGACATTGCCGATGCTGAGGGCGGAGAAGAAGCCTTTCACCTTTTCCCATTCGGAGGGGATGAGCATCAGGTTCACATTGGCCAGGAAGATGAGCGGGATGAAGAGGAAGAGCAGCGCTGCAGCCAGGCCAGTGAGCTGGTGGAGGACTTTTCTGCCGCCGGTGGTCCAGGTGTCCCAGGTGTACTTGTGCAGGTAGGTGAGCAGGAAGGCGATGATGACCAGCGGCACGATGAGCAGCCAGGCGTGTCCGGTGAGCGCATTGGCAGAATACCACTGCATGGTATAAAGGAGGTTGATGCACAGCAGCGGGCCGATGCCCATGACGACGGCGAGGCTTTTGTTGACCGTGATGGTCTGTGCGATCTCATGCGCCAGGGAGTCCCAGCGCCGGTTTTTCAGCCCCAGCCACTCCAGCACGACGACGAGCAGGGAGCCGCCGACCATGAGATTGACGAATAGGATGTGAATGAGGAAGAAGACCAAGAGGCAAAACACCAGCAGCCATTCGGGAACGGGCAGGGGCAGCGGCAGATCGCGCGGGACGGGAGTGACAGCGAGAAAGACATTCATGGCGTGGAGATCAGCGTTGAGGTTGGGTTTCTGCAGTCATGGCCGGGGCTTTGATGGGCGGTGCGATGGTGATGCCTTCTGTTTGTGCACCGTGCAGGGTTTCTGGCCTGGCGCGGAGCTGCTGGATGTAGGCAACAAGCGCCCCGGCTTCCTTTTCGTTTCCTGGGAAAGGGGGCATGAAGGTGCGCGTCTGGTGCATGCCTTTGATGAAGAGCGCCATTCCGGCGCTGTCCCAGGGCTTGTCCGCGCCGTACATGGCGGAGAATTTGTCCAGCACGCTGTTGAGACCGGTGGTGCTGTGGCAGCGGGAGCAGGCGAGCATGAAGACATCCTGCCCGCACTCCACCTTGTTGGCCTCAGTCACCTCGCGGTGCTTTACATAGGTGGCGTGTTTCAGGATGCCTTCGCTTTGCAGGTAGGCGAGCTCATCCTTGTGAATGCCATTGGAGTACATGTACTCGCCGATGACCCAGGGCTTGCGCATGAACTCGCGGGCGCGCTCAAAGTGGCCGAGCATCCAGATGCCCATGATGCTGGGAATGAGGAGCGCCCAGCGCGGCACGGTGATGATGTCACTCAGGCCCACGAGGGCGATGAAGACAAAGGAAGCCACCGTCCAGCCGAGAAGCGTCTGAAACTGGCCGTGCCAGCTCATGAACTCCTGGGTGAGCAGGGCCACGGAGCTGTTGGCCTTCATGGTTTCAGGGACGCAGTTCCAGTACCAGGTGCCGAAGAGGAAAACGCCCAGCATGCTGACCAGCACCACATGGGACATGCGGTAGACGATCCAGCGACGAAGGCGCTGCGGGCGGTCATCTCGAGCGGAGGACTTTTTGGTGAAAAAGAATGCGGTGAACCAGATGAAGACGGCGGCCGTCATGAGGGCAAAGAAGGTGCGGAAGCCGAGCTGCGGGGCGTAGAGCGGGTTGGTCATCGCATCGATGAAGGCGCGGGTCTGATTCCACACGCCCGGCTTCATCATGAAGCCGAGCACGGCCACAATGAGAGCCATGGTGAGCCAGGACATGATGCTGAGCGCCATGCCGATGCGGATATGCTTCTTCTTTTTCTCCGGCGTATCCACCTTCTTCCAGCTCAGGAACCACCAGCAGATGAGCACGACCTCGCTGATGAAGACGAGCCACTCGGTGAACCAACCCCAAAAGAACACACGCAGAAGCGAGCCGATGGCGAAGGGAGCAAAGAGCGAGGTGGAAAGCCAGATGCCCACGCCCGTCATGGCTCCCACGGTGGTGGTGACGATGAAAACGATGAAAGTGATGCGATGGGCCAGCTGATCGATGTCAGGCCGGTTGTTTTTGTGCGCCCACCACTCCATCCAAGTTAGCAACGGGTAGGCGCCCACTGCCAGGGGGTGATTGATCAGCACGTGCAGGCTGGCGATGATGCCGATGATCAAACGGCCACCCGCCAGGTGATCCATGTAGAAAGAAGGGAAGTCCATGACGCCCTGTGGTTCGCACCGCAGGGGGCAAAGGAAATGCGGCAAATCCCCGCAGCAGTCATTTTGAACAAGACTGTCATACAAGCCGGAATCTCAGATCACTCACAACACATGATTTACTCCATGAAACGCTCTCTGCTGCTAACGGCCACCCTGTTCATGACTTCCTTTCCGTCTTTGGCCGATGAGGCGCTGGCGGCGAAAATGAAAGCGCTCTTTCCCAAGGCGGATGTGGATCATGATGGCCTGCTCTCCTCCACAGAGCAGGCGCAGGCGGCGGAGCATGTGAAGAAAGTGTATGGCGAGCAGTGGTCGCAGAAAATTCTGGGCATGTTTTCTCTGGCCGCGGCTGCGGACAAGACGGTGTCCACAGAAGCCTGGCTGAAGCAGGTGGCTGAAAACACGCGCGAAGTGGCCATGACGACGGAAAGAGTCGCCATGCGTGATGGAGTGAAGCTGGCCACAGACATCTACCTGCCCGCCGGGCCGGGGCCCTTTCCGGTGATTCTGGCGCGCACTCCCTACAACCGTGTGACGCACCACGAGAGCGCGCCGGGCTTTGCCAGAGACGGCTATGCTTTTGTGAATCAGGACATGCGTGGTCGTCATGCTTCTGAGGGCGAGAACCTGCCCTTCATCGGCTGCGGCTGGGGCGAGCATCAGGACGGTGTGGACACCATCGAGTGGATCAAAAAGCAGCCGTGGTGCAATGGGACCGTGGCCACCATCGGCGGGTCGGCGGGCGGAATCACGCAGAACTTGCTGGCCGGGGCGGTGCCTTCGGGATTGAAGGCCCAGTACATCCTGGTGGCTCCCTCGGACATGTATTCTGACGTGAGCTATATCGGCAGCGCCTTCCGCAAAGCGGATGTGGAGAACTGGACCACGGGGAACAAATTTGACCCCCGCGCGCTTGAGATCCACCGCTCTCATCCTTCCTACGATGACTACTGGCGTGCCAACGACACGCATACCCGGTTTGCCATGATGAACGTGCCTGCGGTGAATGTGGGCGGGTGGTTTGACATGTTTGCGCAGGGAACGATCGACCAGTTCATGGGCAGGCAGCATCAGGGCGGCGAGGGGTCCAAAGGCAGACAGAAGCTTATCATGGGGCCATGGCAGCATGCTGTTGGCAAGATGCCAGCCGGGGAGCTCACCTTTCCTGACGCCAATCGCATTCCGATCCAATACGACCCCGTCCGTTGGTTTGCTCACTATCTGAAAGGCGTGGATAATGGCATCGATAAGGAGCCTGCCGTGGCCTACTACGTGATGGGAGACACCAGCATGCCCGGTGCGCCAGGAAATGAATGGCGCTATGCAGACGACTGGCCGATCCCTGCGAAGGAGAAGCCGGTGTATCTCACTGCAGACAAAAAACTGACGCTGGGTGCTCCTGCGCAGGGCGACGCCTATCATGAGTATACCTTTGATCCAGCCAATCCCTGCCCCACCATCGGCGGGCAGAATCTCACCATCGCGCGCGGGTCCATGGATCAGCGCAAGGTGGAGAGCCGTGATGACGCGGTGGTCTTTACCAGCGAGCCGCTGGACAAGCCTGTGGAAGTGACCGGACGTCTCTGGGCCAAGATCTTTGTCTCCTCCAGTGCATTGGACACGGACCTCTCCGTGCGCATCTGCGATGTATATCCAGACGGCCGCAGCATGCTCATCACGGAAGGCATCCAGCGCCTGCGCTACCGCAAGTCGCGCGAGAAGCCTGAGCCGCTGACGCCCGGGCAGGTCGAGGAGGTCACGATCGACTGCTGGTCCACCAGCATTGTCTTCAATGCCGGGCACCGCGTGCGTGTGATGGTGACATCCAGCAACTACCCGCGTTTTGATGTGAACCCCGGCACCGGGCAGCCGTGGAGCGAAGGTGGTGAGAAGGTGAAGCAGACGAACCGCATCTACTGCGATGCGGAGCATCCTTCGCGGCTCATTGTGCCCATGCCGGAGATGCAGAAAAGCAGTGCCGAGTGAGGTTTCGAAGGGGCTTGAGGCAGGGTGGATGGCTCAAGCATGAAATGATTCGAAAACTTCGGATCATTCGTATTATGAGGCTGAATCAAGGTGTGTCCGTGCCGTGTGGATGCACCTTGAGACTGGGGAAGGCACAAGGTCTTCCCGGCTTCCAACACACACCACCATGCGCACCTCCATTTACCCGTTTTGGCTTTTGGCCGCAGCGTTCGCCTTGAACATTCATGTCATGAATGCGCAGACGACGTATGCAGACGCTGAAGTGGAGGCATTGATGAGCGCATTTAAAAACAAAGTCGCGCAGGATGTGGAAGCGCCCTGGCGGAGTGCCCAGGAGGAACTTGGGAAAAACTACATCCAGGCCTTGGACCGTGCCCAGCAAGATGCAACTCTGAAAGGAAAGCTGGAGTACGCGGCCGCCCTGCGGGCAGAGAAGGAGGCCCTGGCAGCGAGCACCGGAGGCGAACTCCCAGTACTCCCTCCAGGCTCCCGTGAACTGGCGGTGCTCCGGAAAAAATATCTCGATGCCTATCAGGCGCTGCGAGCCAGTACGCAAAAAAAGATCGAGCCACTGCAAAAAGAGCTGGTGAGGCAGCTGGATGCGCTGGCCATCAAGCTAGTGCGCGCTGGTAAGGGAGATGCTGCGCTGGAGGCCCGGCAGCTGGCGAAAGAACAAGCCGCGCAGCCTTATGTATTTGAGGGGGAATGGGAGGATCAGACACAGAAAGTCACGCCCAAGCCCAAGAATCTACCGATCGTGCTCAAGAAGCGTGACTCCATCAGTACTGTGGCGAGTTTCAAGCCTCCTGTAGAGATCGAAGTAGTGGCCAAGGTGGAAGGTTTGGACCTTCGTCTCGGGTTTGCCGCGGACCAGCTGATCTTTAACTGGGAAAGAAGGTCTGACGAACTGCGAATCGACGGGGGACCTGCAGACAAGAGCTACATTCCGGCCATGGGTGAGCTGCCGCAAAAGAAGTTTGCCGTGATCCGGTGGTATGTGGGCAAGGACATGCAGACCATTTCTGTGGACGGGAAGCTGCGGTTTTCCCACAAAGGGGATTATTCGGCGATAGACCGGCCAGTGAGCATCATGGCCTTTGGCTCGGAGGCTGCTGTGCAGTCCATCAAGACTCGGCGTCCTGGAACACCTGCATTTTGACGAGGGAAGCTAGTGTTGTGTTAGGTTAGTTCTTTTCAAAACAAGGAAAGGTGCTAGGATACCAGCATGGCTGGAGGACGTCCTACAATTCGATTGAAGTTG
>NZ_JACHIG010000024.1 GCF_014203095.1 Prosthecobacter vanneervenii
GAAGCTCTTTTGCCAATCTCTGCGTCGCCAAAATGCCGCGCCATGGTTCTTTGCTTCCCGCTCGAAAGCACTCCCAGTGCCGAACACTACTGGCACTCCTGCCCGTCGAACAGCGCGTGATGACCACCCAAACTCCCCCACATACCCAGCAGCATTCAAAAGGGGGCCGAAGCCGCACGGCTTGCTATTGTGCTCTCACCGGACCAGAAACACACGCATATCGGGGGCATGCAAAAAGCCTTCAGCCAGTCCTGTGCTGGACATGCGCGTGGTAGGGTGGATGGTCCTCCAGCCTCCGCCGAGCATCTCAACAACGGGTTTGCGCACCAGCACGCCCTGCGCCACCTATGCCGCCCGTTTTCCCGCCCTCGCCGCATGTTTGCTGATCTCTACGATTACCTCTACCACCAGGCCCCCACCGGCGGCATTCCGCTCAAGGGCACCGGCATCGTCGTCGCGCTCGGCCTCATCGCCTCTCACGTCTGGGCCCTCAAAAACAAGGACAAGACCCAGGCCTTCCTCAAAGCCTTTCCCCGCACCTACATCTGGGGCGCCATCCTTCTCACCATCGACTTCCTCTGGGCCGAGTTCATGCTCGCCAACATGGACATGGGCGAGTTCTTCACCATGCGGTCCAATTTCATGTACATCGTCGCCGGCGGCTACTTCGCCGTCCTCTTCTACATGAAGGAATTCCTCGCCGTTCGCGCTCTCGGCTCCCTCATGCTCCTCGTCGCCGGGCCCGTCCTCACCGCCGCCTTCCTTCAGCCGCAGACCAGCCGCCTGCTCCTCCCCATCCTCGCCTACGTCTGGATCATCGTCGGCATGTTCTTCATCGGCATGCCCTTCCTCATGCGCGACTGGGTCAATGCTCTCCTCGCCAAGCCCCAGCGCTGGAATCTCGCCGTTTACGGCGGCATCGGCTACGGCGTGGTCCTGCTCATCGCGGCCATCCTGTTTTACTGATGCCCACCCAGCCTCGTATCCTCGTCATTCGTGGCGGAGCGATAGGGGATTTCATCCTCACGCTGCCCGTCCTGCGCCTCCTGCGCGACATGATCGCGGACAGCCACATCGAGGTCCTCGGCTATCCCGCCATCGCCGAACTCGCCCGCAGCGCCGGCCTCGCCGACTCCATCCGCAGCCTGGAGCACCGCACCATGGCCCCGCTCTTCGCCAAGACCGCCCCCATTGACGACGCCTTGGCAGAGCACCTCCGCAGCTTCAATCTCGTCGTCTCCTTCCTCTACGACCCCGACGGCCTCTTCCGCGCCAGCATGGAGCGCATTGGCGTCAAAACTCTCATCGAGTGCTCCCCCATCGTCCAGCCCGGCGGCCCTCACGCCTCCCGCCAGCTCGCGCGCGGTCTCGAAAAAATCGCCATGTTCCTGGAGGACGTGCACCTCCTCCGCGCCCATTTCGAACCCCGCCCTCACTCCCAGCCGCGCATCGCCATCCATGTCGGCAGCGGCTCCGAAAAGAAAAACTGGCCCCTCGACCGCTGGCAGCAGGTCGCCGAATCCCTCGGCACCCAGGAGGTTATCTTCATCACGGGCGAGGCCGAAGCCGAGCGCGGCACCCAGCCCACCGGCCGCGACTGCTGGCACGCGCTGCCCCTCCCCGAACTCGCCACCCGCCTCGCCACCTGCACCGCCTTCCTCGGCCATGACAGCGGCATCTCCCATCTCGCCGCCGCCTGTGGCGTCCCCTCCCTCCTCCTTTTTGGCCCCACCGACCCCGCCATCTGGGCCCCGCCGCAGCCTTGGGTACGAGTTTTGCGGAATTCGACACAAGATCTGACCTTTTTATCGGTCGAACAGGTGAAATTGGCAGCCGCGCAAGTTGTTGCGAATTCGTAACGTGCTAGTTCTCCCCCACAAAATCATGTCCGACCATTTTCCACAAGAACGCATCAAAGCCTTTCTCATTCTCGGCGCGCCCGGCAGCGGCAAGGGAACGCAAGGAAAGGTGCTCGGTTCCATCCCACGCTTCCATCATCTGGCATGCGGCGATGTGTTCCGCTCTCTCGACACTCGTACCCCCATCGGACAGAAATTTGTCGAATATTCCAGCCGTGGCGAACTCGTGCCAGATGATGTCACCGTCCAGCTCTGGCACGCCAACCTCAAGCAGCGCATCGACGCCCACATGTTCAAACCCGAGATCGACTTCCTGGTGCTGGATGGCATTCCACGCAACGTGGAGCAGGCCAAATACATGGAGCCCCACATCGAAGTCTTGAAGGTTTTCCACCTTTCCTGCCCTGACCGCACCGAACTTGCCCGCCGCCTGCGCAAACGCGCCCTCAAGGACAATCGCTTTGACGACGCCAACGAAAGCGTCATCCAGCAGCGTTTCGCCACCTATGAGGCCGAAACCAAGCCCATTCTGGAATACTATGCCGGCGACCGCATCCTCGACATCGATGCCAGCCAGGCCCCCGCCAAGGTCCTCTACGACATCATTGGCGGTGTCATGGAGCTCAAGGAGTGGAAGGAACTGGAAAAGATGAAGGTTTAACCGCACCCGATGCGCGTTCTTTTCATCGGCACCGGAGACATCGGCCTTCCATCCCTGGAGTGGCTTCTCAGCACGCCCAAGCACCAGGTGGTAGGAGTCGTCACCCAGCCCGACAAACCCGTCGGCCGCAAGCAGGTGCTCACTCCGCCGCAGGTCAAGGTGCGTGCCCTTGCAGCCGGGATCACCGTCATGCAGCCCCTCAAGATCCGCCACGCCGTGGAGGAGCTGAAGGCTTTCAATGCCGATGTCGCCGTTGTCATCGCCTACGGCCAGATTCTATCCCGTGCCGTTCTCGACGTGCCGCCACTCGGTTGCCTCAATGTGCACACCTCCTTGCTGCCCCGCCATCGCGGTGCCGCCCCCATCCAGGCCGCCATTCGCGATGGCGATACGGAAACAGGTGTCACCATCATGTTCATGGATGAAGGACTCGACACCGGCGACATCCTGTTGATGAAGCGCACTCCCATCGCAGCCGATGAAACGGGCGGCAGTCTTCATGACAGACTGGCCCTTCAGGCCCCCGCCGCGCTCGAAGAAGCCTTGGACCTCCTCGCCAGTGGCAATCCACCCCGCGAGAAGCAGGATGACTCCAAAGCTACCCATGTGCGCAAACTCACGCGCCAGGACGGCCGCCTCGACTGGAAACGCCCTGCGGTGGAACTCGACCGCCTCATCCGCGCCTTCACTCCCTGGCCCGGCACCTCCTGTCTTTTGAAGGAAACGCAGATGAAAATCCACCGCGCACAGGCACTCCCCGCCGCCGATGCCTGCCCCGCACCCGGCACCATCGTGCGCGCCAATGCCGAAGGAATCCTCGTCAGTTGCGGAACCGGCCTCTTAAACCTCACCGAGGTCCAAATCGAAGGCGGCAAACGCCTTCCCGCCGCCGATTTCCTCCGCGGCCATCCCCTGCAGGCTGGGGACTTGCTGGGGTAGTTTAAAGATATGAATGAGGCGGAAATTGATTCATCAGCACCGCCCACATCCTCTTGGCGGGTCAAGGTGTATGTTGTTGCCAACTTGTGTTTCGCGGCACTGATTTTCTACTGCCTTTTGTACTTTTATGTGCCGGCTTTGGATCTGCCGGATTCCACTTACACGAAGGAGGCGTTTGAGCAAAATACAGGCATATCGGCCTCTAAAGTACATGACCTTCACGCAAGCATCTCATCACATTTCAATGGTGATTTCATTGACCTGTTTGCGTTTTCATACACTGAGCCAGATTTTCCGGAATCGCTTGTAAAGGCGTTGTCGCTGAAAAAGCTGACCAGTCATGCTTCGACGTTAGACGCACCAAGCAGGTGGAATCTGGATGTTTCGGATGCTGAATACTATGAAGACACGGAGCCTGATAGAAGCCCCGTGACTCAAGTTTGGATCGATCGCCAGGCTATGCGATGCCTGATTCGGCTTTCTGATTCCTAGGATTTTACTCCTGCAGGAAGACAAACACGCCCTTCTTGTTGCCAACAACGACGTCCATTTTGCCGTCTTTGTTCACATCGCCGGGGGTCACCTGGGTACCTACGCCGCTGTTGTCGTCGATCTGATGGGGAATGATTTTGGCTTCGCCGCCTTCGCGTTTGATCTCAAACCAGTAGAGCACCGGAGCGGCGTTCGGTTCGTCGTCCTTCAGCGGGCCGTGAGCCCAGCGGCGCTTGCCAGTGACAATATCCAGCACGCCGTCGCCATTCATGTCAGCAAGCTGCATCGCGTGAAGCTGGCTGAATTTCACGCCCGCCGGGCTCTCTTCCAGCGTGGCGCCCATCAGCTTGTGCTCGGCAAAGGTGCCGTCCGCCTTCTGCTCAAACCAGCCGAAACCGTAGCCATGCGCGTCGTAGCTGGTGATCACATCGTTGCGGCCATCACCATTCACGTCATAAACGAGAATGAAGGAGCCGCCACGGCCTCCAGGAACCGTAAACAGCTGCGGGTGGAAAACCCAGTCACTGTCGGCCTTGGTGTCAGCGGGCTGCTCGCGCCAGCCTTCCTTGTCCAGGATGTCCGGGCGGCCGTCGCCATTCACATCGCCCACGCCGTAGCCGTGGGTGTAGCGGAAGTACTTCTTGTCGTTTTCGGGAGACTTCGGCGTAATCGGGCGGAAACGGGCTTTTCCGAGCGGATTTTTCCAGTCGATCTCAGCATAGCCCAGCTGCCCGCCGGTGTGGCAGATCAGCTCCGGCTTGCCGTCGCCGTTCAGGTCCTTGAAGTCAGGGGACTCATTGTCAGTGACATCAAAGATGGTGGTGCGCTTCCATTCACCGCCCTTGTTCTGCGGATTCTCAAACACCCAGGTGTCCTTGCCCGGCCAGGAGTAGGCCAGGATGTCGCTCCAGCCGTCGCCATTGAAGTCGTAGGTGTAGGTCAGGAAGAAATCGCTGTAGCCCTTGGCCGGATCATACGGCTCTTTTTCGAATTTGGGGGCAAACTCCACCCTCTCCTTGAACTCCGGGCCCTTCCAGATGAAGCGGCCGGAGCAGATGTCATTGTGCCCGTCATGGTCAAAATCGGCAAAGTGCGCGCCTTCAGCCACAAACTCCTCGGTGAGCGTGTATTTTTTGAACTTCAAATCAGCAGCGCAAAGCGGCAGCGCCAGCAGCAGGGTCGGAATCAGCAGTTTGGTCATGGTGGTGGAAGGGAACAGACTCAAGGCGCATGTTCTTGCAGACGGGAGACGTTTGCAAAACCAATCGTTGGGACTAAGTTGTCAGCATGTCCACCGTAGTTGAAATCCAATCGGCCATCTCCCAGCTCACGCTGGAGGAACGAGGTGTGCTGGAGGCTTGGTGGCGCTCCCAGCCCGGTGCGCGGCTGCGAAAGGCAGTGGCAGACGCTTGGGCTGGCAAAGAGGGTGTTCCTGCCCAGGTCAAATTTGTTTCGGACCAGCCACTCGGTGCCGAAACGGTTGCCAGGTCTCACGAATTGATCCGCAAGCACGGTTGGGATGTCTAACCTGTTTACTCTACGCGAGAGCGACTTGTATTCGTGGCAGGCCTCTCAGCTGGGTCAGACAGAGAGGATGGATGATGTACTTTCAGGCCTCCTGTGGGCCATTTCACGACTGGCTGATGATTTTCCGGTGGTTCCCGGCACCCAGAGGCTTCGTGTGGCAGAATCGACCCGGTTTCTGCACGACGATGGAACCCCTTTGCGTGTGCGCATCTGGTTCGTGGTGGTCTCTGAAAGCGAAGTGGAGCTGCTTTCCATTGAAGCTGAGCCGAACTGACACCGGCTATCCCAGAAACTTTCCAGGATTGAGAATGCCATTGGGGTCCAGAGCGGCCTTCAGGCGCAGGTGAGTCTCGTGCGCGGCGGGGGAGACGGCATCGCGCCACCAGCGCTTTTTGGCCACGCCGATGCCGTGTTCGCCAGTGATGGCGCCATTCCAGGCGATGACTTGATGGAAAAGCCTGTCCAGTGCGGCTTCGGCGCGCTCACGGATGGCAGGATCGTCCATCGTGGGCACCATGATGTTCACGTGGATGTTGCCGTCTCCTGCATGACCAAAGCAGGCCACGGGGAATCCGGTTTCGCTTTGCAGCTTTTCAGCGAAATCGACCAGATCCACCAGACGGCCGCGCGGCACGACAATATCCTCGTTGAGCTTGATCAGGCCGGTGTTGCGCAGGCTGTAGCTGAACTCACGGCGCAGCTTCCAGAAAGCCTCGCAGGCTTCGTCTCCCATCGCTTTGTTCAGGCAGATGCTGCCAAGACTGGTTACGAGCTTGGCAAGCTGCTCAATCTCTCCTTTCACCGACTCAGGCTGGCCGTCGATCTCCACCAGCAGGTGTGCATCGCCTTCCGGGGTGACGGAGGCGCCCAGATACTCACGTGCGGCACGCAGCGTGAATTTGTCAGCAATTTCCAGCGCGCTGGGGAGAAAACCGCTCCCGAGGATGCGCTGCACCGCATTGGCTGCTTCGGCGAACGATTTGAAACCAGCGGAAAGCATCGCCCGCATGGGCGGGTGCGGGATCAGCCTCAACGTGGCTTCAGTGACCACACCCAGCATGCCCTCGCTGCCCACCATGAGTCCGACGAGGTCGAAGCCCGTCTTGTTTTTGTGGCAGCGCCCGCCCGCCTTCACGATGGAGCCGTCTGCCAGCACCGCTTCGAGCCCCAGCACATAATGCCGCGTGACACCATATTTCAGGCAGCGTGGACCGCCTGCATTGGTGGCGATGTTGCCGCCCAGGCTGCACTCCTTGAGCGAGGCCGGGTCCGGTGGATAAAACCACCCCAGCTTGCGCACCTCATTCTGCAGATGCCCGGTGATGACGCCCGGCTCGATCACCGCCACGCCGTCTTCGAGGGTGATCTCCTTGATCTTGTTCATCCGCGCCACGGAAAGCGCGATGCCTCCCTGCAGCGGCACGCAGCCACCCACATAGCCCACTCGCGAGCCCTGGGGGGTCACGGGGATGCGGTTTGCATTCGCAAAGCGCAGCACCTCAGACACTTCAGCAGCCGATTCGGCATGCACGACGACTTCAGGCGGGTTGGAAGCGAACCATTTGTCCGTGCTGTGCGTGGCGAGATCCGTTTCTGTGACAGAAACACGCGAGGGTCCGAGAAGAGCGGTGAGTTGATCGGCGAGGGCGGCCATGCGCATTCTTGGGGCCGGATGCCCGGCCTTGCAACTTGATGCCCTGCGCCTAATTTGTTTTCCATGCAGCCCAGACCTGTCGTCAACGTCGAGGAGTTCATCGGCAAGACCGTGGGGCGGCGCGTGCCTCCACGCGACCCTCTGCGAGTCAGTGACAGCAACAAAGCCGGCGCGATCGCCTGGCGAAAGGCATTTCCCTATCGGCATGCTCCGAAGGGGGTGTATCGTTTCAATTCACACGAGGAGGCTCATGCATGGATGATGAAGCATACGGGACGCACGAAACCGTAACCCATGAGGGGGCGGAATCGCGCCAGCCTACAGTGGAGGATCTGCTCGATCTATGCCGCGAACTTAACCGGCATGGGGCAAAATATCTGATCGTCGGCGGCTTTGCCATTCGCGGAGCTGGTTACATCCGCGAAACCGGAGATGTCGATGTCATCATCGACACTGCGCTTGAAAATGAAGCCAAGGTTTTCAAATCGCTGGAAATATTACCAGACAAGGCCGTGTTACACCTTGAGCCGGGTGAAGTGGAAAAATACACTGTGGTGCGCGTTGCGGATGAAATCATCATAGACCTCATGAAATCCGCTTCAGGTATCGACTACGCAGAGGCCTCGAAGGACGTGGTGGTTCGTGAAGTGCAGGGGGTGCCGATTCCCTTTGCCTCGCCCCGGCTGCTTTGGCGCATGAAGAAAAATACGCATCGGGAGAAGGATGCGGCAGATCTCGTGTTTCTGCGTCAGCAGTATCCGGAGGTTTTGGAGGATTGAGATGACCGAGCGGCCTGCATTATCGTATCGGATGGGATGCCCCCCTTGATCCAAGTCACCCACCCCAACGGGATCTACCTGCCTGAGGCGGATCTGTGGCTGGATCCGCATTTCCCTGGCAAGCGGGCTTTCATCTCCCATGCGCACAGCGACCATGTGGCGCGGCATGAGATGACGTTCTGCTCCGAAGTGACGCGGGATCTCATGAAGACCCGCTACGGTTACAAGAGCGAGGGCGAGATGCGCGTGCTGCCCATGCGTGAGGCCGTGGAGTGGGAGGGCTGGGAGCTGCGGCTGCTGCCTGCGGGGCACATCATCGGCTCCGCTATGCTGCACCTCACGCGCAAGGCAGACGGCGCCACGCTGCTTTACACCGGAGACTACAAGCTGCGCCAGGGGCTCAGTTCAGAACGCTGCGAGCTGCTTCATGCGGACACGCTGATCATGGAGTGTACTTTTGGCCTGCCGCAGTTCACCTTTCCACCCACGGCCCAGGTGGTGCATCAGGTGCTCAAATTTGTGCAGGAGACGCTGGAGGACGGCGGCATTCCCGTGCTGCTGGGCTACTCCCTGGGCAAGGCGCAGGAGATCCTCTGTGCGCTGGCAGAGGCCGGGCATCCGGTGATGGTGCACAAGTCGATCTGGGACATGACACGCGCCGTGGCTCCATTGCTGGGCAGGCTGCCGGAGTACCGCCTGTTTGACGCCGCGCAGGCTGCTGGTCATGTGCTGCTCTTCCCGCCCAGCAACGGGCGCTCCATCGCCATCAAAAAACTGAAGGTCTGTCGCACGGCCATGATGACCGGCTGGGCGCTGCAGCCCGGTGCCAAGTTCCGCTATCAGGTGGATGAAATTTTTCCGCTTAGCGATCACGCCGACTACCCCGAGCTGGTCGAAACAGTGCAGGAGGTGAAGCCGCGCTGCACCTGGCTGGTGCATGGCTACACGCACGAATTTGCCGCTGATCTGCGGCAGCGCGGATTTGAGGCCTGGACGCTGGAGCGTGCAGACCAGCTGGAACTGACGCTGGCCAGCGCGGCTCCGGTGCTGCGCACGGCGGTGGAGACCGGCAGCAATGACTGGGGGCGGGGAAGCTTTGCGCAATGGGCGGAAGCTTGTGCGCAGACTGCCGAAGTAGCCTCGCGACTGAAGAAGGTGGAAAGACTGGCCGACATGCTGCGCAGCCTGTCAGATGTGGAAGAGCTGGCGCTGGCGGCGCGCTTTTCCGCCGGCAGCACCGGTGACGCACCGCTGAACACAGGCTGGTCACTGCTGAAACGTGCGCTCATTGAACTCAGTGGCGTGAACGAGGCCGAATATCGCACCATTTCGCGCTCGCAGGCAGACACGGGCCGCACCGCCTTCCTGGTGCTGCAGCGTGCGGTACTTTCTCCAACTGCGTGTTCTTTGAGTGATGTTGCCGCATTCTTCGCCCAGCTGAGCAGGGCCGGGGGGCAGGTGGAGCGTGTGAAGCTGATCAAAAACCGGCTGCAGCAGCTCACCGCCGCCACAGGGGCCTGGCTGGTGCGGCTCATGACGGGGGAGCTGCGCATGGGCTCCAAAGAAGGGCTGATCGAAGAGGCCGTGGCCGCAGCTTTTGATGCGGGGGCAGATGCGGTGCGCGAGGCTGCCATGCTCTGCGGAGACATCGGACAGGCAGCCAGGCTGGCCAGCAAACACAGCCTGCACGAGGCAAAGCCTCGCCCGATGGTGCCCATCAAGGTCATGCTCGCGTCTCCAGAAGAAACTGCGCAGGACATTTGGGAAAGGCTCAACACGGCGGAGGTCTGGCTGGAGGACAAGTATGACGGCATTCGCGCGCAGATGCACCGGACTGCAGAGCGTGTGGAGATCTACACCCGCGACCTCAAGCCTGTAGGTGCGCAGTTTCCTGAGATCATGCAGGCTGCATCAGCGCTGTCGGCGGAGGTCATTCTGGATGGCGAAATCATCGCGCATGCGGAGGACAAGAAGCTCTCGTTCTTCGATCTGCAAAAGCGCCTTGGCCGCCGCGATCAGGCGGACCTCTTTCTGCCCAGTGATGTGACGGTGAAGTATGTGGTGTTTGACGTGCTGTGGAAGGACGGTGTGTCGCTGCTGGAAAAGCCGCTGACGGAACGGAGAGCGAAGCTGGAGGCGATTTCGCTGCCTGCTGGAATGGGAGTGATCGAGGTGATGAAAGCGGCCAGTGCAGATGACATCGAGGCCGCCTTTCATGCGGCACGACGCCGTGGCAATGAGGGTCTCATCGCCAAAGATGCTCTCAGCCATTACTCGCCAGGAAGACGCGGCAAATCATGGCTCAAGCTGAAGAAGGCCTTTGCCACACTCGATGTGGTGGTGGTGCGGGCTGAGCAGGGCCACGGCAAACGCAGTCATGTGCTCAGCGACTACACCTTTGCGGTGCGCGATGAAGAGGCGGACAACAGCCTGCGCATCATTGGCAAGGCCTACAGCGGGTTGACCGATGCGGAGATCGAGGAACTGACGGAGCACTTCACCCAAACGACCCTGAGCCAGCGCGGGCGAGTGCGCACCGTGACGCCGGAGATCGTGCTGGAGATCGCGTTTGATTCCATCCAGGCCAGCAACCGCCACGACAGCGGCCTGGCGATGAGGTTTCCGCGCATCAAGGCCATCCGGCGAGACAAAGGCCCGGCAGAAATCGACACCCTGGCCTACGCGCGCAAGCTGGCTGGTGTGAGCGTGTGAGATGCTGTTATTTCTTCAGTTTGGCGAAGAAGACTCGGGCGCTTTCCATCACGCCGTAGGCGGTCTCCTGCGGAGTGAGCTCGGCGGTCTGGATGCGGAGATCGGCCAGGCCTTTGTAGAGAGGTTTGCGCTCATTGAGCAGGCGCTCCAGTTTGGCTTTGGGATCTTCCTCGCCATTGAGCAGCGGGCGGTTGTTGTTGGCGGCGGTGCGGCGGGCGAGGCGCTCGGGATCGGCATCCAGCCAGACGATGTAGCCGAGATGGCGCAGGATGGCGAGATTGCGGGGCTGGGTGACGATGCCGCCGCCGGTGGCGATGACGCAGCCGCGTCTGCCGAGCAGGGAGCGGAGAGCGGCCGATTCGTGAAGGCGGAAGGCGGCTTCTCCCTCCGTGGCAAAAATGTCCGGGATGCTCTTCCCTGCGTTGTCCACAATGAGATGATCCGTATCCACGATCTGGAAGCCGATCATCTGGGCCACGATGCGACCCACGGTGGTCTTGCCAGAGCCCATGAGGCCAATGAGCACAATGTTGGGCTGGCGGTGCAGGGCGACCTCGCCGCCGTTTTGCACCAGGCTCAGGATCGAGGAGGCGAGGTCGGGGTCGTCCCGCAGCGCATCAAAGTAGCTGGCGTAGCGCAGTGTCCAGCCGGTGGCATGCAGCTTGGTGTTGGAGACGCGCTTGTGGCTCCAGCCGCGCTTGCGTGTGGGATCGGGTTCGCGCGTGCCGGGGATCTTCATGCCAAAGAGGGTGCACAGCCTTTCGAGGCACTGGCGCTGCGTCATCTGTGCGTCATCCACTACATTGTAGATGCCGGCGAGGCGCTTCGTCACCAGATGCACGAGGGCGGCGGCGGCATCATCGGCATGGATTTGATTGAGGATGCGGCCCTGGCCGTTGTTGCCCTCGATGGCGGCTTTTCCTTCGAGCAGATTCTTCAGCACAAAGGAGCGCCCGGGGCCGTAGATGCCGGCTAGGCGAGCAACGGCGCCTTTGGCAACGAGGGTGATTTTCTCAGCCTCGCGCAGCAGGCGGCCGGTGTCGCGATCGGGATCGGCAAAGCTTGTTTCATCCACGGTTTCGCCATTCACCTGAGGGTACACGCTGGTGCTGCTGGTGTAGAGCGGAAAGGCGCGTGGGAAGGCGGTGGTAAGATGGCGCATGCCGTCCACATAGACGGTCTGATACATCTCTGCGCCGCCACGGCTGGAGCTGGCGCAGTGGATGACGGCATCCACACTGACGGCGCCCAGTTTTTCAGCCAGGGCGCTGACGGAGGCGCTGCTGGAGATATCGCAGGACTCCGTGCGCCAGGGCTTGGCGGCAGCCAGACGTGCCGCTGACTCTGGCGAATGGGTGAGCCCGATGACCTCATGCCCGGCGGCATGAAGGAGATCCGCGGCGCGTTCGCCGACAAATCCGCAGCCTGCAATGATCACCTTCATAGCGGGCGGTTTTTTTGGTAGTAGGACACGAGCCCGTTGACCATGCCCTGCACGTAATCCTCGATGGCGCTGGACTGCAGACGACCTGCGATGAGCGTGCGGCCGATGAAGTGTCCGCGGAGGAGCCGGCGGTAGGTTTCCTCGTGGTTCATCACATATGGCTCCAGATAGATGACAGGGCAGTCATAGATGCGGTTGGCCAGCAGATTGCGCGCATAGACATAGGCGTTGCTGCCGACGCGGCGTGCATTGGGCGTGGTGTAAACGTAGGCGGGCAGGCCGGTGCTCTGGCGCATGCCATTGGCCACGGACTCCGCGAGCGGCAGCTCCTCCTGGTGCGTGCGGGAGAAGAGGCGGTTGAGCATCTCAAAGCGCACGTCCTGCTGCTCCAGCTCCACAGGGGAGTAGCAGCCGTTGATGAGCACGTGCATGTGGTTCATCGGGGAAAACTGCGGGCTTTTGGCATCGCCCCAGGATTCGGCATTGAAGTGCAGGCAGACCACGAGGTCGGGCTTGATGGTCTCGTTCACTTTCTTGCCGCGCGCATGGATCTCGCTGACACGGTAGAAGAGCTTTTCGCTCTGCCACTGCACGGTGAGGATCTTGGCGTCTCCAGTGAGGCCGTTGTAGCTTTCCTGTGGCTGTGGAAAGCCGGATTCGTTGAGGAGCTGACGAGCAGGTACAATCAGATCTGCAGGCCGCTGCGTGGTCACGGGTTCTGGGCGGTCACGCACCAGGGAGACGTAGGCACCCAGGGCCTTGAGCCGCTCCGCCAGCACCTGCGCGGTGGCCAAGGTGAGATCTCCCTCCTGGATGGATTCACCGGGGGCAAAGCTCAGGAAGCGCTCCTCCATCTGAGCATAGCCGCCGCCGATGTGGCCGGGGTCGATGGCGATGTGGATGTCGCTCAGCAGGGGGCGGCCTTTGAGAGGGGGCATTTCGGCGGCTGCACGCCAGGTGCGGGTGCCTTGTGCTGGCGACTCAGAGCCGCTGGCAAAGGCGATGCGTGCCTCGGGCTTGAGCGGGTCGCCAGTCTGAACGACGACGCCATCGGCCTCCAGTTTCCAGGGAGGCTGAAAGGGGGAGTTGTCCGAGTAAACATCCTTGATGGCGGCCTCAAATTCGGCGCGGGAGAGGGTGTGGTGAAAGGACTGCAGCTTCAGCCAGTCGGGCTTGGTGCCCAAGGGGCTGACGCGGTCCCAGCGGGGGGCTGGAGCTGGCGGGGGCGTGGCCGCAGGCGGCTGTGCCACTGCCTGCGGAGCTGGAGCAGGTGTCGTGGCAGCGGGCGGCAGACCGGGCGTGATCTCTGCGGGTGCCGCAGGAGCGGTGGCGGCTGGCGCGGGCACAATCGTCTGAGCCAGGCTCTGCGTCACTAGAGCGGACGCGAGCATGGCCGGCAGCGAGCAGCGGCACAGCATTCGTTTCATGATCATATTATGTGCATCCTAGACTTGATCCCTGCCTTCATCATCTACTAAGTAGCGCCACGATGAATGACAACACGGCTGACAGCGCGGACGGACTCTTTCGGCTGCTTTTTCTCGGGGATGTGGTGGGCGAGCCGGGGCGCAAGGCGGTCTCTGTGCTGCTGCCGCTGCTCAAGGAGGAGCTGAAGCTGGATTTCATCGTGGTGAACGGGGAGAACTCCGCCGGTGGGCGCGGCATCACGCCCAAGATCGCCATCAGCCTGATGCGCGCCGGTGCTGCGGTGGTGACCAGCGGGGACCACATCTGGGACCAGAAGGAGATCGTATCCTATCTGGCGGATGAGCCGCGCATGCTGCGCCCGCTGAACTACCCTGCCGGCACGCCCGGCAATGGCTACGTGGTGCTGGAGTCCAAGAAGTGCAAGGTGGCCGTGGTGAACCTGCAGGGCCGCACCTTCATGAACCAGCAGCTGGACAATCCTTTCCCGGCCATCCTCGCCTGTGTGGAAAAGCTGCGGGAAGAAACGCCAGTGATCTTTGTGGACTTCCACGCCGAGGCCACCAGCGAGAAAGTCGCGATGGGCTGGCATCTGGATGGCAAGGTGTCCGCCGTGGTGGGCACGCACACCCATGTGCCCACCGCCGACGAGCGCGTGCTGCCGAAGGGCACCGCCTTTCAAAGCGATGCCGGCATGTGCGGCCCGATGGACAGCGTGATCGGCAGCCAGATTGAGCCGGTGCTGGAGCGTTTTCACACCATGATGCCCACGCGCTTTGGCGTCGGGCGCGGAGCGGTGAGGCTCAATGGCGCGCTGATCACGATCGATCCCGCCACGGGCAAGGCGCTGAAGATTGAGCGCGTGGCGCGCACATGGCACGACTAGATGCGCATCTCAGGCGATGCCTTCGCGTTTGCGCTGCTTGAGGAGGAAATCAGTGCCGCAGGCGAGTTTTTTGGCCATGGGGGATTTCAGATTCACCACACGCCAGAAGGGGGTGATCTTGCTTAGCGGTGCGCCGTTTTGATGCTGCTCCCACGCAAGCTCGGAGGCGATGCGCAGGAAGATGCCGGCGGTGAGAGGGCAGGTGAAGTCAGCGCGATGAGCGGCGGCCAGGTCCTCGCGCATTTGTGGCATTGTGCGGGATTCTCCCGGAGGAATTTCGGCCACGTAGGCTGCCACCACGGCAGGCGTGGGGATGAGCATCTTTTCACCTTCGCCATGGCCGGCATAGGGCTTTCCCAATTGCGAGACGCTGGGCTTGGGCGGGTGCGCGAATTTCTCGGTCCAGGACTTGGGCATGGCGTGCGTGGGGTTACTTGAGTTTGGCGAGTGCTTCCTCTGCCAGTTTGCGGGCCTTGAGCTGCTTGTACTTGGGGCTCGCGGCTGCGGTGAAATCGGCTTTGGCCTCGGTGGTGTTGCCAAGGGCCAGGTGGGCGCGGCCGCGATTGTAGCGGATGTAGGAGTCCTCGGGCGTGAGTGGCAGTGCGGCGTTATAGGCGTCGAGGGCTTCATCGGCACGGCCAAGGAGCAGCAGGGCATCGCCACGTCGGTTGAGGGTCTTGGCGGTGAAAGGGATCTTTTGAGCGTGATCTGGCGGCAGGCAGTCGCGCAGGGCATTGAGGAGAAGCTCGCAGGTGGTGGCGCTGGACTCGACGGCAGGCGATGACTGGGTGGCGTCTTTGAGATCGTCCTTCACGCGGTCCAGCAGCACTTCGATGGGCTCGACGGCGTAGTCGCCGGGGCCTTTGGCCTGAGCCATCTGCTGCAGGCCTGTGATGCACTCCGCCGATTTGCCTGCATGGGCCAGCTTCAAAAGAGCCGCCAAAGTGGGCGGTTCCGGGGCTGGAGGTGTCGGTGCGGGTTCGGGAAGAGGTAAAGCGGCAGGTGGCATGGCTGCAGGAGCAGCAGCTGACACGGCAGCGGGCTGACCGGCGAGGTAGATGTCATCTCCCACAAGGCGGGAGTACTCCGCCGGGATCTGTCCGCCGTTGGAACGCTCCAATACCCCAGCGCGGGTGCGCTTGAAGACCTGCTCCACGGTGAGGCCGGGTGTGCGCAGGTGCTTGAGCAGCTCTTCGGTGTAGAGGCCATTGGTGCCATCGCCATCGAGCGCGGTCTGCCCAGCATCGGTGGCGAAGGCGATGAGCGATCCTGCTGGCGGCTTCATCTCGCTGAGGCCGCCGGGGCTGCTCGCATCGCGGGTGCGGCCGGTGCGTGCCACGGCGGTGGTGCGGCAGGCGTCGAGGATGACGAGGTTGCAACGAGCACCGGCGGTCTTCATGTCTGCCACGGCTTGCTCGACATTGAAGAGCTTGGTTTCCGCCAGCAGGCGCAGCGTCACATCATCGGCCCCTTCGGGCGAGTAACCGGACTTCACCGGCAGCAGGTAGTTGGAGCCTGCCACGGAGATGCCATGGCCTGCATAGTAAAACAGGCCCACCTCAGCGCCGGTCAGCGTGGCGCGGAATTCCACCACGGCCTTGAGCAGCTGATCGCGGGTGACGTCATGTTTTTCGATCACGGCGAATCCAAGATCGCGCAGGGTTTTGGCCACGGCTTTGGCGTCGTTGGCTGTGTTTCGCAGCGGGCCCACGGCGGCTTCGTATTTGGCATTGCCGATGACGAGGGCGGTGCGCTCGGCGGGCTTGGGCGCGGCAGCGGCGTGCTGGGAAAACAACGCCAGCAGCAGGCACAGGCAGCCGATGTGGGAAATGCGGGAGGGCATGTGGACAGTCTGCAAAAAAGCGGCCCGGTGGTCAACTGCATGCGCGGACTAAGCAATTGGTTGAACTGTCTGGCAGAGTCCGCATCATCCGCGCGATGATGCGCGCCTTTCCTCTCCTGATGCTGCTGCTCCTGGTGGGCTGTGATTCGATGTCGAAGAAAAAGCAGGCCGACGAGCCGACACAGCTCATACCAGGAGATCCCAGCGCGCCGTCGCAGGTGACGCCGGATGAGGCGATGAAGATTGCGCAGGAGTTTACGCGTCACACGTGGAGGCCCTTTGCGCGCAACATCCTGCATGGGAAGGACAAGGCGGGCATTCTCGTGAACACGCCGGATGTGACACATGAGCCGGACAAGGAGCGCAAGGGCTGGTGGGTGCCGGGAGAGATGAACAGCGGCGTGCCCTACAAGTGGGGAGGCTATGATGACCCGGCTTCGTTTGACTTGGCCATCGCGAACGGAAGCGCAGGTGGCGATGTATCGTCTCCGGAAAAGCGCCGGGCTGACAATGCGGCTGTGAGCAGTCAGGCGGCGGGTGTGGACTGCTCGGGGTTTGTCTCGCGCTGTCTCAAGCTGCCCACCGCGCATGACACCAGCCAGCTGCCGGCGGTGTGCACCGAACTGGCCAGCGCGCAGGAGCTGCAGCCGGGGGATCTGCTGAACATTCCGCACCGCCATGTGGTGCTCTGCGCTGGGTGGTATGATCCGCAGCACACCTGGATCTACTACTATGAAACCGGCGGTGGTCCCGACTACTGGAAGCCCGGGCTGAAGCAGGCACCGCTGGATGCGCTGCTGGCGCTAGGCTACAAGCCGATGAGATACAAGGGCATGGCGCATGAGTTGGTGCCGAGCGGCAAGCAGCCCCGAGAAGTGCTGACGCGTGCCGTCAAAGCCGCAGCCCAGGTGGTGACGAATCCGACGATAGGAGAGCCGTAAAGGTCGGGGGCATGGTTTGAGTTGTTGACGCATTGGCAAGTTGCGTGACAGCATGCGCGTCTTTTCCGACCAACCATGGAATCCGCCCTTCAACCCTCACGCACCCGCTACGGCGTCATTGTTTTCGCCGTGCTGCTCGGCATCATTCATTACATCGACCGGGTGTGCATCTCCAAGGCGCGGCCCTTCATCCAGCATGATCTGGGGCTGGATGACACGCAGATGGGCTATGTGTTTTCTGCGTTCACGCTGGCGTATGCGCTGTTTGAAATTCCCGGCGGATGGCTGGGGGACAAGTGGGGACCGCGGCGCGTGCTGCTGCGCGTGGTGATGTTTTGGAGCGTATTCACCGCAGCGACTGGCTATGCCTGGAATCTGGCGTCGATGACGGTATGCCGGTTTTTGTTTGGTGCAGGTGAGGCGGGCGGGTTTCCGAACATCGCCAAAATGTTCAGCGTGTGGCTGCCGCAGCGCGAGCATGGCGTGGCTCAGGGCATTACGTGGCTGGCGGCCCGCTGGGGCGGGGCCTTTACACCGCTGCTGGTGGTGTGGGTGCTGGGCTTTGTGAGCTGGCGCATGACGTTTGTGATTTTTGCCGGACTGGGAGTGATCTGGGCGGTGTGCTTTTACGTGTGGTTCCGGGACAATCCGAAGGATCACAAGGGAGTGAATGCGGCGGAATGCGAGTTGCTGGAGGAAGCGCAGAAAAACCTGAGCGGCGGTCATGCGTCGATCCCGTGGAAGCGGCTTCTCACGACCAAGTCGGTGCTGCTGCTGTGGCTGTATTACTTCTGCATCAGCTACGTGTGGTATTTCTACATCACCTGGATGCCGAAATACATGGAGCTGAAACTGCAGATGGACATGAAGGACACCTGGACTTCGATCCTGAATGGTCTGCCACTATTCCTGGGTGGCATTGGCTGCTTCCTCGGCGGTGTCGTGGCACGGCGCATGGCGGCCAAGTCCGGCAGCCTGAGCAAGGCGCGGCGCACGCTCGGCGTGCTGGGCATGCTGGCTGCGGGCGGCATGATCGTGCTGGCCACGCTGATGAAAAATCCGGTCTATGCCATGCTGGCCCTGGGTTTTTCCGGTTTCTTCAATGACCTGTCCATGCCGGGCGCCTGGGGGGCCTGCATGGAGGTGGGCGGCAAGCTGGCGGGCTCAGTCTCCGGCAGCATGAACATGGTGGGCAATCTTGGCGGTGCGCTGGGTGGAGTGGCGGTGCCCTGGCTGATGAACCTCATGAATCAGAGCTGGGACAAGGTGCTGTATGTCGCAGCCTTCACGTACGTGATCGCGGCGGTGTGCTGGATGTTTATCGACAGCGATGACCGTCTGGAAGAGTAGTCGTCGGATCTTTTCGGGATCTACTTCTTCTGCGTGTCGGAGCTGGATGCGCCGCTCTTCATTTTCTTGAGCTCGTCCTCGATGCGCTTGCGGATTTTGTCGTCGGGCGTCTTGAGGGCGGCGGCGCGTTCGAGGTAGTCGAGGGCTTTGGCCTTGTCTCCCAGCGCCTGATGGGTGAGGCCGACGTGTTCGAGGATTTCGGCGTCCTCGGGGGACACGGGTTGCAGGAGAGATTCAGCGCGCTGGAGCTCCTTGAGCGCAGCAGGGTAGTTGCCCTTCTTGTAGTGGAACCAGCCGAGGCTGTCGATGTAGGCGGGCTGGTCGGGCATCAGCTCATTGGCCTTGGAGATGAGCTCGCCCGCCTTGTCGAGATGGGTGCCCACATCCAGCCACATGTAGCCGAGGAAGTTCATGGTGTTGGCGGCGGCCTTGGCCTCCTCGCGTGGCGTGAGCGTGATGGATTTTTCCAGCATGCGCGAGGCATCCTCGTAGCGGGCCACGCGCTCCAGCGTGATGCCAAACTGGTAGTAGAAAAGGTGGTCGAGCAGTTCGCTTTGAGTGGCATTGGCATGCTGCTCCGCCTGGGCGAAGTGCTGGATGGAGGGCGCCCACTCCTCACGCGCGCGGTGGGCGATGGCCAGCTGGTAATGGACGAGCGGCTGATCGGGGAAAAGGCGTGCGGTGCGCTGGCCCACGCGGATCATGTCCTCAAACTTTTGCGTCTGGTAGAGTTCCCAGCCGAGCTTGATGTAGTCGCCAAACTCTCCGCCACCGGCCTGGATGGCGGCCTCCAGGTGAGGGATGGCTTTTTCCGGCTGCTTGAGCTTGTCGTATTCCACGGCCAGCAGGCGCTGCTGCTCGGCGTCGTTGGGTGCCTGCTTGACGATCTGCTCCAGGGTGGCGAGCGCTTTTTCTTTCTGCTCCGCCGCGACGTAGAGGCGGTATAGCAGCTTGCGGGCTTCGATGTTCTGATGCTCGGCGGAGAGCTTTTCGCAAAGCTGGCGGGCGCGCTCGTTGTTGTTTGTCAGCAGGTACTGGCGTGCGACTTCGAGAGTGATCTGCTCCGCATCGGCCTTGCCGGCGGTTTTGAGCGCATTTTCAAAGAAGGGCTCCACGCGCTGGCGGTATTCCTGGCTGTACTCCGCCTGTCCCAGCGGCCACACACGCTCTGCGGTACGGCCAGTGGCCAGCCAGTAGTGAGGATCGCGGCTGTCTTGGTTGGCGGCCTGGGTCATCACCTCGATGGCTTTGTCGCGCTCTTTGTGCGTGAGGTGCAGCATGACCGCCACCTCATAGACTTCGGCGTGTGAGGGAAATTTGGCCAGGGCCTCGGCGAGCGCCTTGGTGGGGACCTCGTCTTTTTCAAAGAGGTCTTCGGGCGGGTAGGTGCTGGCAAAGCGTACCAGATTGAGCAGCGGCGCGGGAGAGCGCGGGCTGGCCTGCACAGCATCCTGCAGGATTTTGATGGCAGCCGGACGGCCTTGGAACTGCATGGCTATCCCGGCGGTGTGGGATGCGAGCTCCGGATTCCCCGGATCGGCCTTGAAAACAGCCAGGTAGTGCTCCAGCGCCTGGCGCAGTTTTCCAGAGGATTCAAACTGGAGCGCAGCACTAAAATGCGCCATAACGTCCGCTCGTGTGGCGGCCGCTGGCGAGATCTGCAGGTCTGATGCATCTGCCGCCCTGACTCCCAGAGACAGATCCGCCGCAGGGGCGGCATGGCCTGAATCTGGAGAGCTGAAAAGGGCGGCTAGAGCGAACAGCCAGCAGGGCCGCAGAGCCCTGCCGGTGAGGCGCCAATCAGGCATGACAAAGCCCCCTGCGTCCCGATGTGATCGAATCGCACTACGGAGAGAAGCCATGCCGGAGAGGCTAGCGGTTACGACTTGTAGCGCAAACGCTTCTTGTGACGGTTCGCGCGCATGCGCTTCTTGCGCTTGTGCTTGTTGATCTTCGTTTTTCTCCGCTTTTTGAGCGATCCCATGTTTGTGTTCTCCTGTGTAGGTTGGCTTTGATCTAGTGGACGACTTTGTTCAGCGGGTATTCCACGATACCCTCGGCCCCCAGTGACTTCAGCCGCGGGATGATCACCCGCACGGTGGCTTCGTCAATGACCGTTTCCACGGCCACCCATTCCTGGCTGGCCAATGTGGAGACGGTGGGTGAGCGCTGCGAAGGCAGGCTCGCGACCACCTCCTGCAGCTTGCCTGCGGGCACGTTCATTTTGAGACCCACCTTGTGGCGGGCCTCGAGCGCACCTTTGAGCAGCAGCACGAGCGTCTCCATCTTCTGCCGTTTCCATTCATCACGGGCGGCGGGCCGGCTGGAGACAAATTGGGGGTAGCTTTCCATCAGCGTGTCCACGATGCGCAGCTTGTTCGCGCGCAGGGACGAGCCTGTCTCGGTGATGTCCACGATGGCATCCACCATCTCGGGCACCTTCACCTCGGTGGCTCCCCAGCTGAATTCCACCTCGGCTTCCACTCCATGGGAGGCGAGGTATTTCTTGGTCATCTCCACGGCTTCCGTGGCGATGCGCTTGCCCTGAAGATCCTTGACGGTCTTGACCGGGGAATCATTTGGCACCACGAGCACCCAGCGGGTGGGCCAGGAGGTGGCCTTGCTGTAGCGCAGGTCGGTGATGACTTCGACGTCGGCACCGTTTTCCACGATCCAGTCGCGGCCGGTGATGCCGCAGTCCAGGAAACCGTGATCTACATAGCGACCGATTTCCTGGGCGCGCAGCAGGCGGAGTTCCAGCTCGGAATCATCCACGGAAGGGCGGTAGGAACGGGAGGAAACGACGATGTTGAACCCCGCGCGCTTGAACAATTCAAGCGTCGGCTCCTGCAGGCTGCCTTTGGGCAGGCCAAGGCGTAGGATGTTCTTCGGTTCGGACATGTTTGGGGTAAGGGGGCGCGCATCCTAGTGGCAATTTCTCCGCTGGCGAGGGGAAATTTCAGGGCAATGCCTTCCGCCAGGCCAAAGCGGCCTTTTTGAGGAGCTGTGCGGTCACTATTTCGGTCTCGGCGAGGTTGGTGGTTTCGGCGGGGTCTTTATGGATGTCGTAGAGCTCGGACTGGGTGCCGTCGGCATTGATGAGGAGTTTCCATCTGCCGTCACTGACGGCCACATTGGGGGATTTGGAGCCGGGCTCCTTGGGGTAGGGGAAGCCGCCTTTCACCTTGCCAGCCTCGCCAGGTTTGCGGCCGTATTCCCAAAAAAGAGGTTTTCCACGGAGCATTGTTTTTCCTTCCCAAGCAGGGCTCATGCATTCTCCATCCAGGTCGGCATCTGGCGGGCGCAGCCATAACAATGAGCAGAGGGTGGGCAGGAAATCGACGCTGCTGAAGACGGTGGTTTCATTGACTGCGCCTGCAGGCACCGTGCCGGGCCAGCGTATGATGAGCGGGGTGCGGATGCCGCCTTCGTAGAGGCTCCACTTCATGCCGCGCAGGCCATTCGTGCGGGTGTGGTCCAGAGTGGGCTCGGGGCCATTGTCGCCGCAGAGGATGATAAGAGTATTGGCTGGCAGGGCATCCATGAGGCGGCCGATCTGGCGGTCGGTCTCCGTCAGCACCTCGCGGTATTTCTCTGGCAGCGGGCGATCATCCTGACCCTCCACCGGGCGGTAGGGCGTGTGCACATCATCGAGCCACAGATTCACGAAGCAGGGTTTGTCGGGGTGCTCACGGACAAACTTCAGCGTTTCGTCCACCATCCAGTGGGTGCGGTCATGGCGCTCCACCTGCTGGGGCTCGCGCTTGGTTTCCCACGGTGTTGTCTTCAAGCCGAGGGCGGCGGCGGGCTCCGGACTTTCGTAGGTGCCCAGGCCGAGGTCGTAGCCATAGGCCGCAAATTTGGGGGCATCGGTCACATCGCGGCCACCGCCGAGATGCCATTTGCCGATGTGTGCTGTGGCGTAGCCTGCTTCTTTGAGAATGCGAGGCAGGCTGGGGGCCTTCGGGTCGAGATAGTCCGCCTGCTCGCATTCACGGTTCCCTGCCCGGGTTTGCAGGTAGCTGGTGATGCGATGGCGCGCTGGGAACTGCCCGGTGAGGATGCCGCAGCGTGAGGCGGAGCAGATGGGGGATGCCACGTAGAACTGGCGGAACTGCATGCCTCCCGCAGCCAGCCGGTCCATGTTTGGCGTGGGCACTTTTCCGCCAAAGCAGGAGGGATCTCCCCAGCCCATGTCATCCACCAAGATAAAAACGACGGTGGGTTTCGTGAAGACCTTGGCCGGACCCGGCAGCACAGCCAGAATGATGCAGAAAAGAAGAAAGCGCATTGGGCCCGTAAACGTGCGGCCGGAGAGGTTTCTGCGTCTTTAAATCCGCCTCCAGCTATCCAGACCCCACTCCCGGGGGTGCAAATCAGGATTGACGCCCCGGCTTTGGGGAATACTCTCCCGGCTTCCATGACGTATCATCAAATCATGATTCGTCCATATAACCCACACGACCCTTATCATGTCCCGTAGCTACATCTTCTCGTCCGAGTCCGTCGGCGAAGGCCATCCTGACAAAGTTTGCGATACCATCTCTGACGCCATCCTCGACGCCTGCCTCGCGATCGACCCGAAGAGCCGTGTTGCTTGCGAAACCTTTGCGAAGAGCAACGTCGTCGTTGTCGGTGGTGAAATCACCATCCCCAAGCTCCAGAACAAGAAGCTCGGCACCACCAAGCCCATCGATGAAGTGATCAACGTCGGCAAGGTCATCCGTGACGCTGTGCGCGGCATCGGCTACGTGAACGACGACGACGTCTTCCACGCCGACAAGCTCTTCATCAACAACTACCTCACCATCCAGAGCCCGGACATCGCCCAGGGCGTGGACGCCGCTGAAGCTGAAGGCAAGAAGACCGCCGAACAGGGCGCTGGCGACCAGGGCATCATGTTTGGTTTTGCCTGTGACGACACTCCTGAGCTCATGCCTGCTCCGATCATGTACGCCCATCGCCTGGGCCGTGAGCTGACCCGCATCCGCAAGGCTGGCAAGCTGGCCAAGTGGCTGCGTCCTGACGCCAAGAGCCAGGTCTCCGTGGAATACGTGGACGGGAAGCCCACCCGCATCGTGAACGTCGTGATCTCCACCCAGCACGCTGCTGACGTGAGCCACGCCGAGATCGAGAAGTTCTGCATCGAGCAGGTCATCAAGAAGGTGCTGCCGAAGGAAATGCTGACGAAGGACACCGAGTATCTCATCAACCCGACCGGCAAGTTTGTCGTGGGCGGCCCGCAGGGCGACAGCGGCCTGACCGGCCGTAAGATCATCGTGGACAGCTACGGCGGCATGGGCCGTCATGGCGGTGGCGCTTTCTCCGGCAAGGACCCCTCCAAAGTGGACCGCAGCGCCGCCTACATGGGCCGCTGGGTGGCCAAGAACGTGGTGGCCTCCGGCCTCGCCACGCGCTGCGAGGTGCAGTTTGCCTACGCCATCGGCCATCCCGAGCCTGTGAGCGTGCACATCGACACCTTTGGCACCGGAACCATCAGCGACGACAAGATCCTTGCCGCCGTGCTGAAGGTCTTCTCCTTCAAGCCTGCCGACATCGTAAAGCAGCTCAACCTGCTGCGCCCGATCTACAGCAAGAGCACGAACTACGGTCACTTTGGCAAGATCGACGACGCCGACCTCACCTGGGAGCAGACCAACAAGGCCGACGCTCTCAAGAAGGCTGCCAAGTAAGGCTGACAAGCTGGGTCTCAGCCGACTGTTAGGCTGCTAACTCAGCTTCAATAAAGATCAAGCCGCGCAGGTTTCCCTGCGCGGCTTTTTTGTTGTCAGGCCCCGGGGTTCTACTCGTTAGGTCGTGTTTGAAAACCTGTCGATTGGCAAATTGGGTGCATCGAGGCAAGAAGACATGTCGATGAAAACCCAACGCTTTGCATGGTGGGAGC
>NZ_JACHIG010000025.1 GCF_014203095.1 Prosthecobacter vanneervenii
CAAGCTTGCTCGCCACTTCCTCTCCCTCATTCAGTTTGCCTCCGTCATCGACTGGCTCAGATATGGCTCTTGAGGGTTTTCAAACACGGCCTAGCTTTGTACCATGAATTCCAGCCTCCGCCGTTCCTGCATCATCGTCTTCATCCTCCTTGCATGCATGTCCCTGCCAGTCGCTGGCAAGGCGCAAAATACATCTCCCTTTCTGAGCTGGGATGAACTGGCGGCACACGCCGGACTGGCGGGAATCAGCGCAAAAAACAAGGATCAGTTCAGATGCGACGTTTGTTTTGTATCGGCACGTAACATCTCAGTGGTCAAAGCCTCGATCCTGCTCACTCCTGCCGAGTGGAGCTTTTTCAACTCCAGCATTCCAAATCATCTGCTGCACCCCTGGGATCTGGGCAAGCTGGACACCGACATGTGGAAACACATGGTGTACATCGGGCTTCCCTTTGAGGGAACTGTGAATGTGGACCGCCTCAAGGACGGGGACAAATACACCATTCTTCGCCGCCCGGACCTCCATTCCATTCGCTTGTACATGCTCTCCCCCAATGCAGACGGCAAAAGCGGTGTGCTGTTTTACTTCTACAACAAGGATTAGCATGTGGCGCAGTCATGCCAGTCATTTGACAGGATGATCAAATCTGGACCCAGGTGTTTGATCAAGGCCTTTCTCTTTGCCTCCTGCCAACATACTGAAACCCGAACCCCGTCTCCTGAACATGAGCCGAGCGCAGCGATACCGACTGCCGCAGGCAGCCCGTAGGGCGAACGCAGTGAGTCAGCAGGATGAGGAGTACGTGCAGCCCATGCTGCACAGTGGCGGCGTGACGTGAGCGCCTTCAACGACCTGCCCGCCAGGAGAGTGGCCTCAGATCCCGCCGGGCAGCTTTAAGTGATTCCACGCACACCTTGAGCGCCTGCTGATTTAATTTTGCGGTTCGGTGAACTCGGATTAGCATCATGAAATGAATTCCGGCCTTCGTTTCGATGCGCGCTTGATCATCGCTGTCGCAGTCATTTTTTGCGCAGTCTTTCCTGCGGCGGCCGAGGAGCAGCCGGCCGCTCAGCGCCCGCAATCGGAGAACCTTCTGAGCTGGGACGAGCTGGCTGCGCATGCCGGGCTGACGGGCCTCAAATTCAAAACGCTTAAAGAATATCAAGTCGATGGGGTTTATGATGGCTTCCGGGGGTACTTCGACGTGATCCAGGCATCCATTCAACTGACTCCTGAAGAGTGGACCCGGCTCGAATCCGGCGGCCATCCCCTGCTGAACCCATGGACGACAGGCAAAATTGATGAAAGGACCTGGAAAAGCACGGTTGATCTTATTCTTGAGGCTGAAGACCCGAAGGCCAAGCCATTCGACTATGAGGCGTTCACCAAAGGCGCGGTCATTCACCACTCCGGGCTCCCCGCTCGTGCAAGAAAGGTGGATGCAACCCGGCTGAACATGACCGACAAGGCCGTGATCCTTCACCGGCCCGATCTCCATAGCACACGCCTTTACATGCTCTCCCCCAATTCCGACGGCAAAAGCGGTGTGCTGTACTACTTCTTTACGAGGTACACATTCTGAAAAACCTGGAAGCTGACATCATGACCGACGCACTAGGAGTGGACTCGGACATCGTGATACTGCTGCGGTGTGCCGCATTGGATAAAAAGCCGGTCTCCCACCTGCTGGCGCTGCTGCGGCTCACCCACGACCCGGCGGGAGAAAACAGCTTCAGCTATTTCACGGTGCTGCATTATTTTGAGGAGGCCTTTGACTGGAACATCCGCCAGATCGGGGCGCTCAAAATGAGCTGCTATTTCGCAGACAAACCCTGGCCGGATGAAGCGCTGAACGCCCGCTACGCGCCGCAGCTGGAGGCCTGGAGAAAGAACCCGAGCACCTATCCCCGGCCAGAGCGGGATGCGGCTCTGTCCCAGGACTCCGCGCCGCTTTCAGGTGCCGAATGCCAGGAGGCAGTGGAATGCCTGGAGATGGACAGGGCTCAAGACCAGGAGTCAGAGACCAGCAGGACAGATTTCAGGACGTACAAAATGAATGCCGCCGTCGTGTTTCCACTGGGCGCGGTTCTTGCACTGGCGCTGGGTGGTTTTCTCATGTGGGCAGGAGCTCGTGACAACAATCAGGGCGGATCTTTCCACACGGTGACCGGACAGTGGGACTGGTGGCGTGTGGTGCCGCATTTCATCTGGCCGCTGCTGCTGTGGGTGCTGATGTTTGCGTTGTCTGGCGGGTTGAGGCAGCAGGTGAAGAGATGACCGCCATGCCTGATCATGGCTCGCTGCTTCATCACCTGTTTGCGGCGTTTTCATCATAGCACACAAAAGCCCTTGCGTCTGTCAGATCGGCCCCAAGAGCTTGTGCATGGCTTTTCTATTCTCATCCTCGCACCTGCCTGCCTCCCGAGTCCGCCGTCCTGACCTGGAAGATGAAGACGATCAAGAAAACCGGGAGGCGCTGCCGCGCAGCGGCGGGGTGCGAGCCTGCAGCCATCTGGAGGGGCGTGTGGCGGAGCCTGAGACCGAACGCAGCAGCGGCGGCTCCCCTGCCCCGCGCAGCAGCGGTGCCGGCAGCGACTGGATGGCCAGGCTGAAGGAGCTGGCAGAGCAGCCACAGCAGCACAAGCGCGCGGACTCTGCCGCACCGAATTCCGGCCCCCGGCGCGCGGATGATGAGCATGAGCCGGATGCCGGGGCTGAGCATGATGAGGACGAGGCTCCTGGCCAAGAGAGTGATATCCAACACGACAGCCGCAGTGACTCCAATCGTCCTCCGCCCGCCAGCCGCCTTTTTGAAAACCGCCCTCCCCCTGGCCTCGCGAGCAGGCCGGCGATCAGCAACCTCGTGCATCGTCCAGAATCTGGCACATCCAGATTCTCCAATAGTACTGCCTATGCGCCAGGGCCTGCCAGAGATCTTTATCTCCGAACTCAAGGCGATTCGGCGAAAGCCCAAAACCGATTCCGGGGATACAACCGGCCAGCGGCAGACAAGCGCCCTGCCACAACAGCGCTGCTCGCAGCCCATGCTGCTTCACCAGCACAGGAAACAGCAGGCCCTCGGCAGCTGGGCCGACCAGAACCACGTGCCTCCCATGAGGCTCCGCGCCAGCAGCAAATCCCATCCAGCACCCCGCCGCGCGCTGCATATGCAGAAGAAATCAAGCAGGGGAAACTTCCCCCCCGGCCCGGCCGCCTGGTGTTTGACGAAGTGGGCCCATCATGGTTTGGGAATCCAGCGGACTTGTCTGCACAAGCTGGTGCCATGGGGCTGGAGTATGCCAAACAGGCCAACCCTACTCTCGCTCAAATCCGGGAGAGAACCCGAAGCCTGGGAACTGGGGACATTTATGTTTACAGCGGTCATGGAGGGCGCGTAGGCGCGGAAGCCTTCCTCGCAGCACATGGAGGGGCCGACACTGGTAAACAGGAGGTTCCCATTTCTTATGATCGGAAAAACATATTTGGCCTGCCTTACAAGCAGGAGGGGACAGGCTATTCAGTCGGGCAGTTGAAGGACGACCTCGCTCAAGGCAAAAACGGCGCACCGATGATGGTCTTTGTCAGCGGGTGCGAGGTGAACGCCCATGACATGTCAAAACTCAATGATGCCGGGGTGCCCCTGGTCGTGTCCGCAGGAGGAAAGGCCGGAGAGCGCGATGCCCCCGGCCAGATGAAAACGTTTATGGAAGTATTGACAAAAGGCGGCACGATCAATGATGCTCTCAAGGCTGTGAACGAAATCGTGGACCGAGACAACCGGAGCAAATTTGACGAAAACGCCATGCAGAAGCATTTCACCGCCGTGTTCAAGGAAGGCATCACTGGAGACTGCACCCTGGAAGACCTGCGCAGGCACAATGCCCGGATCAATGAAGAACGGAAAGCCGGAATGAAGAACGCAGGGGGAACCGGGCCATGAGGCACCACCTGTGTCTATTCGGGTTGTTTATCCTGCTCGGCATCACGGCGTGGCAGCTCGGCTGGCTGCCGCTGCACTGGAGTGATCCGGCCGCCGATCAAAGCTTTGCTGCAGCATGCTATGAGAAAGGCCTGAGCTGCCAGAAGAGCGGCGGCACCCCCGAGGCCCTGCGCTGGTTTGGCCAGGCAGCCGATCTGGGCCATGCGGCTGCGCAGGCCAAAATGGGCACCGCTTATGCCACCGGGGCCGGACGGCCGGAGGACCCCGCCGCGGCGCTGCGCTGGTGGCGCAAAGCCGTAGCCCAAGGCGATGCTGAAGGGCAGTATGGACTCGGCGTGGCGCATCTCGCAGGCTCCATCGTGCCGCAGGACAAGGCGGCCGGGGTGAAGTGGCTGCAGATGGCCGCCAGCCAAAACTATGCCCCGGCTCAGTTCCGGCTGGCAGAGTGCCACCTGCATGGAGATGGCGTGGCCGAGGATCCAGCCGAGGCTGTGCGCTGGTACCGCCAGTCCGCTGAAAACGGCCATGCCGAGGCGCAGACGGCCCTCGGATTCATCTGCAAACGCGGGCTCTGGGGCGCACCGCAGGACCCCATGCAGGCGGCGCAGTGGTTTCAAAAAGCCGCCGCACAAGACCAGTCCCGGGCACAGTACCAGCTCGGCCTATGCCACGCCCAGGGCTCGGGTATCACCAAAGACCCCGTGGAGGCGCTGAAGTGGTGCCTTCTGGCCTCAGCCAGCGGCGATGCTGAAGCCGGCCAATGGATCCAAGATCACGAAAAAGAGCTGACCTCCGAGCAGCAGGCGGAAGCCCATTCACGGGCGCGGGCATTCGCAGCCAGACGTTAGCGAGGTGCTTTGCTGCAAACCTCGCCATGCCATAATCCACCGCGCTTTTACAATGGCAAAAGGTCAATACCACGTACCACCATAAAAAACCACACAAAGCACTTGCGCATTCCATACCGGACCCAAGAGCTTGTGCATGGCTTTTCTATTCTCATCCTCGCACCTGCCCGCCTCCCGCGTCCGTCGTCCTGCACTGGAGGACGATGATCATGATGAAAACCCGGAGGCGATGCCGCGCAGCGGCGGGGTGCGGGCCAGCAGCCATCTGGAGGGGCGTGTGGTGGAGCCTGAGACCACACGCAGCGCAGGAGGCTCCCCTGCCCCGCGCAGCAGCGGTGCCGGCATCGACTGGATGGCCAGGCTGAAGGAGCTGGCGGAGCAGCAACCGCAGCGCAGGCTCGCGGACTCTGCCGCACCGGATTCCGGCCCCCGGCGTGCAGATGAGGAGCATGAGCCGGATGCGGAGTCTAATCATGATGAGGACGAGGCTCCCTGGACCGAAGGTGACGAGGCACCGGAGCATGAGAAACATGAAGAGTCTGAAAACACCAGCTCGTGGTATCACCCGCCTGAGAGCGGGTCCCATCATCCCGATCCTGATTTCAACGTTCGTCCGGAGGACTTCGGCCCTGCGTCGCCGGATCATGGCTTTGATCAGCCTGCGCAGAGTGGCCGGCACGGCATGGGGCCTAATGCGCCGACAGACTCAGGCCCCGCCGGCGGCCGCACGGGCGCGTTTCCAAACAGCCGTCTCTTTGAGATGCGCCCGCATCCAGCTCTGGCAAAAATGCCTGGAGCTGGCGAAGGCTATGCGCAGAGCATGAAAGGCGGCCAAGAAAGAGCAGGCAGCGACATTGAGGATGATGCGCAGCCACTGGCTGGGACTCGAAATGAATTTACCTCTTCTTTCGCAGCCCTGGCTGGCACATCAGAGAAGAAACAGCAGGGTGCCAGTCAAAGCCCGACTTCACAAAATAGTGCGCTCATGCAGCAGATGCAGGCAGAGAACTCCGGCATGCAGGACACAGCTCCCCCAGGCAGCTCGGCAGTGCAGGAGCATAACAGAGTCCGGCTGCTGGATGAGAGAGATCCTGGCCCGCCGCCCAGACAGAGAATGGATGGAACAAATTCGAAGAACAAACCCCGGGACCAGTACGAAAAGGAAAAAGCGGCCTATGAAAAGGCGAAGGCTCAAGCAGCCGCCAATCACGCGGCAAACGAGAGAAACAGGCAGACAGTGAATGCCTGGGAGAACTATGACAGGGCGATCAAGCTGATGGAGATGACCCCTGAAGGCGGAAAGATCCTGGAGCATCTGCGCAATGATAAAAACAGGGTGTTCAAGGTCGTGATGGTGAACGACCCCATCAAGGACAGCTACATGGGCATCAGCATCAAACCCGGCGCACAGGGCCAGTACGTAAACACAGGAAAGAAGGATGAACAGGGGCGTGAGATTCATGTCCTGTTCCTTAGCGCGCCGGCACTGGCGCGTAATGCCGTCAAGCCCAACGGCCAGACCGATCCAGATGCCGAGGCCCTGGAAGATGTATGGCATGAGCTTTATCATGCGTCTGAGCGTCATCTGGCTGGCACCGCAGACCCGCTCGCTCTAGGCACCACCCGAAATGTGGACCGCTTGTCTCAGCAGCAGTCTTCTCATGAGAGACGTGCCGTTCGGTTTGAAAACATCATCCGGGCCAGGAATGGCGGGGTGCGCATGAAGAACAAGTATGGTGGCAGGTACGTCAAAGGTCCGGATGGTCAAACCCGGATCGTCGATGTCATCAATGTGCCCGAGGCTCAGCCTCCATGGCTTGCCGCTCCAAAACAGTGAGACAATCCTGCCGTGCCACCTGAATGCCCCCCTTTGCGCGGCTTCAACCAACATTGCCCAGAGAGAAGCAGAGCAGCATCCGGTGTGCGAATGGGCTCTGAAAGCCTTTGGATTCACAGGAAGATTGTTTAAGATCAGTGGACACACCTTTTGCAGTGCAGGCCTGCGCCGCCGTCTGCATGGCCGCAGCCCTCCTGCCCCCCGCCCCGCCCATGAAGAAGCACCTTTTCCACCCCGCCCTTCTGGCCGCTCTCTTTGCTCTGGTCGGGGTCCAGCTCATGCGTGGACAGACCGCCAGAGAAATGCCTGAGCAGGAAGTCAAAGGACGCGCAGAAATCCGGCGGCTCGCCTCCAGCAGCAGTGCGGACGACAGGCACTCCGCCGTGCTGCAGCTCGCTGCTTCTTACATGGACTACCGCCTGCTCTGGCAGCTCATGAACGACGACGCCCCCGACGTGCGGCTGGCGGCCATCGGTGCCATGACATGGGAATCCTGCACCGCGCAGGCGGACCAGCCGCTCTCTGCAGAGCTGGCCCAGAAGATGGCTGCCATGCTGGAGAAAGAGGTGACGCCGGAGCGAATCCGCGCCGTGTTTGAGCACGGAAGTGCAAAGGACCACGACTCAGGACTCATCACCGCAGCCGCAGAGACGCTGAACTATCTTTACCTCCACCATCCTGTGCAGCAGAGCCCGGCCGACTACGCCGCCTGGCAGCGCCGAGTGCTCAGGCCGCTGTTTCTGGCTGCCGCAGGTGGCAGTGGCAAAGGCGCACCATCAGCGCAGCGCCACGCCTGCATGATGAACCTCTTCAGGCATTTCAATGATCCGGCACTCCTGGCGGAGACCCTGCCGGTGGTGCTGCAAAAACTCGACTCCCCCGCCACACCCGCCGGGTGGCTGGGAGGCACGCTGAGCGTGCTCTGGCATCATCCGCTGCTGGGCCGCGACGGGCCGCTGCACCTCATGCTCTTCACGCAGATGGCTCCGCGCCTGGAGCCGCTGCGCCGCCGCATCCTGGATGCTACAGAGGAGGCGCAGTATCAAGAAGCTGTCTCCCTCATCTTCAGCGGCTATGCTGGGGATATCCGGACGGTGCGGGAGAAGCTGCCTGTGATCTCAGGAAAGCAGCAGCCGGAGACCGCGCAGGCCGCTCCAGCCGCAGACCAGGCCGCAGGCTCCGGTGCGACAGCAGCAGAAGCGCCCGACGGGAAGATGGCACAGCCTCAGCCCCCAGCCTCACTTTCCTCCGAGCAGCGGCAGCAGAAGCGCGCGGAGCTCATGCGTCTGGCCGCCAGCACCGCAGTACAGGACCGCATCTCCGCCGCAGAGGAAATGGTGAGCGGCGGCATCGACACCGGTCTTTTCCGCAAGCTCCTCCACGATCCGACGCACGAGGTGAGCGCGGTGGCCATGGATGCGCTGGTGGATGCGTGCCACGAGAAGCCGTGCCTCATTCCACTGGAGGAGGCGCGCAAGATGGCCGCCCTGCTGGAGCCCGAGGTGACCGAAGAGCGCATCACCACCCTCCATGAAGGCAAAGACGCGCAGGAGGTGGAGCACCGCGTTTACATGACCTGCCGCGCCGCGCTGGCGCTGAACCAGCTTTACCGGCAGTACGCACTCCTGCCCAGCACCTCCTCCTACGGCCACTGGCAGGAGGAGGTGCTGCGCACCCTGGTCATCTACCTGGCAGGCGACTACCGCGACCCCTTGGGCAAAAACGACGATCTTGTTCTGGAGGCGCTCCGCGCCATCACCGACCCCGCCGCCCTGCTGCATACGACCGAGCTGCTGAGAGAATACCCCAATCTGGACGACATCACCGCCACGCGTCAGCTCTATTATGTGGAGGCGCTCTGGACCCACCCGCTGCTCGGAGAGGGCAGGCCCATGAACCTCGTGCTCCTGCAGCAGCTAGCTCCCGTCTGGGAACCTGTGCGGGACCACATCCTGCGCAACACACGCGACAAGGACCGGCCTGATCCCAAAGCCGCAGGACTGCTGCAGAGGATGGATGCGGCCTATGGCAAAGCCCGCCAGCAGCTCGACCTCCGGCCTGCGGTGAAGTGAGTGCTGCAGCCTGGAGCTGTTTATTTACGCAACGGCTCTCCATGCACAGTCTGGCGCAAGCCTGCATGATCGCTGGCATTCAGTCGCCAAGACGGCTGACTTCCATCGGGGAGTCTCATTGGCCGAAGGCTGAACCCTACCATGTACCACCATAAAGAAGCACACAAAACACTTGCGTCTGGCAGATCGGACCCAAGAGCTTGTGCATGGCTTTTCTATTCTCCTCCTCGCACCTGCCAGCCTCCCGAGTCCGCCGTCCTGATCTGGAGGCTGACGATGATCATGATGAAAACCCGGAGGCGATGCCCCGCAGCGGCGGGGTGCGGGCCAGCAGCCATCTGGAGGGGCGTGTGGCGGAGCCTGAGACCGAACGCAGCAGCGGCGGCTCCCCTGCCCCGCGCAGCGGCGGTGCCGGAATCGACTGGATGGCCAGGCTGAAGGAGCTGGCGGAGCAGCAACAGCAGTGCAGGCGCGCATCTCAAAGACGGCGGCCCTCAGCGACTGAAGCCATGCTGGACATGAACAATGCCGCCACGCCATCAGCCAGCACAGTCAACTCCTCCGGCACTAGCGCGCAGACGGACGAAAACGCACCCATCACCGTCGGCTAAATGACATACGCTGACAAGCGGACGAAGGAACTGGTGGACAATGTACGCAAAAAGGATCCGCGATTGGAGAAAATGGTATCAGAGCTCGAAAACTCAGCACACAATCACTACATTGACGCCAGAATCACTCAGAAAACCTTTGATGAGGGCAACCCCCGTGGGCAGACTTTTGTCAGAGACGATGCCACCGGCTCGGAATCAATGAGAGCCCATGCCAAACGTCACAATGGAATAGGGACCTCCACGCACACAGTTGCAGCCAGAGAGGCCATTACCAGCCATGAGGCTGGAGCGCAGCCCAAATCGCCTGAGGAAACAATGGCACATGAGCTGCAGCATATTCACGACGTGGCCAAAGGAGTCTCCCCAAAGCTGCCCCCTGGCACTTATATTGGCAAAGGATCTCTGCTGCCGACAAAGCTGCTTGATGAGGAAGAAAACGAAAATCGTGCCGTGCGGACGGAAAACATCTACAATGCCGCCGTGCCGCAGCCTTTACGCACCAAATACAATGGCAGGCGCGTACCGAACCACGGACCCGAATATTCCCCCTTGAGCCCGCCATTGCCAGCCCCGCCATCCGCCCAGACTCCGAACACCAAGCCATGAAGAATCCGCCGCCCAACCTTTCAGCAGTTCTATCCGCTCTTGTTGTACTGAGCTGCTTGTCGGTATTGTTTGCACAACCCTCTTCCGGAGTGACTTTGGAATCCGTGGCAGACCATGTCCGAGTGCCTGAGACGCGCTATGCACCGGCCAGTTTCACGGAAAGCTGTGCTATGCTTGAGGCCACCATCCGGCAGGCGCTGGTGCACGCGGAGCATCCAGATGCCAACACGCTGAGCCGGCGTGTCGTGCTGAAAGCCACCACTGCCCCTGAAGGAGCCAGGGCTTTCACCGCGGCGGACTGCACGCTGCGCGAGCTGCTGAGTCGCTTTGCCAGCACATGGAACATCTCTGCCAGCTTCAGCGGCAATCAGATCCTTCTGAGCCGAAAGTGAAACGAAGCGGAGCACGGCAGCCATAAACCAGCACACAAAATACTTGCGTCTGGCAGATCGGACCCAAGAGCTTGTGCATGGCTTTTCTATTCTCCTTCTCGCACCTGACTGCCTCCCGAGTCCGCCGTCCTGCTGGAGGACGATGATCATGATGAAAACCGGGAGGCGATGCCGCGCAGCAGCGGGGTGCGGGCCAGCAGCCATCTGGAGGGGCGTGTGGCGGAGCCTGAGACCGCACGCAGCGCAGGAGGCTCCCCTGCCCCGCGCAGCAGTGCTGCCGGAATCGACTGGATGGCCAGGCTGAAGGAGCTGGCGGAGCAGCAACAGCAGCGCAGGCTCGCGGACTCTGCCGCACCGGATTCCGGCCCCCGGCGTGCAGATGAGGAGCATGAGCCGGATGAGGGCAAGGCCCACAGAGACGAGCGTGACGAAGGCCAAGAGCAGCCGCAAGGCGACCCGTACATCGTGGAGCATGATCTCTCGGCAGACTCCTTCGCCTCCCGCACTCCTGTTATGGTCAGAAGCCGCCTGTTTGAAATGCGCAGTGCTCCAAATGCCTTTATTAAACAAAAGCAGCAAGTTCGTGGGAACAACCAGCTCACGAAGAGCCAGTCGTCGAAAGCAACGAATCAGCTGTTGCCAGTTACGCTGGCCCGTCCATCCCAGCAGAGTTCAGCAGGTCCGGACGAAGCAACAAAAGCCGGCTCCAATGCAAATCCCGACTCTCAAAAAGAGCCGACACGAAAAGAACTGATACTTGGCAGCATGCCAGGCAACGTGAAGTTGAAACCTAATCCTGCCGCAAAATCGGACGCCCCCGGTCACGAACTCACCGGGGTGGGCATAGGAGCTGTGGCCCACTATGCGGAGGACATCGCTTACGCGGCGCGCATCAAGGGCATTGATCCCGATCTCATCAGGGCCATTATGTATATGGAGATGTCTCACGGATGGTATGCCCCCTCCGGCCTTGGCGTGCCGTATAGTTTGCTGCCCCCAGTCAAGTCTATTCTGCCAATGAATGTGAACGCCAATTACTGGGGTGATGCATTTGGAACAAAACCTGAGCTGTCGATTGGCAGAACCAATGTGGTGTCAGGCGCAGAGATGCTCCGACGCCTTCAAAAACTTTCGCCAGGTGCCAGCATCGCCGAGATTGCCACACTTTACAACAATGTTAATGCCGACAAGGTATCCGACTATGGCGCACGAGTCGCCCAGATATATAAAGACAAACCATGGGAAATTCTCACGAAGCAAGCACCACAAAAAGAAAGCCTTAAATGATCAAGAAAATCGTTTTTTGCATGGGCTCGTTGCTCGCGTTGGCTCTAGGCGGTCTTGCAGTGTGGGCGGGATCACGAGACAATAATCAGGGTGAGTATTTCGACCCCGTGAGCGGCCAGTGGGACCGATGGTTTGTGGCGCAGCATTTCATCTGGCCGGTCGCACTGTGGCTGCTGGTATTTGCGTTGTTTGGCGGGTTCAGGCAGCAGGTGAGGAAATAAACCCTGCTGCTGATCATGACTTGCGGTTTACCTCCTGCGGACGGCTTTCCCATCCCGCGAAAGCGCCTTCTTACACCACCACAAAGAAGGACAAAATACTTGCGTCTGGCAGATCGAACCCAAGAGCTTGTGCATGGCCTTTCTATTCTCATCTTCACACCTGCCTGCCTCCCGCGTCCGCCGGCCTGACCTGGAGGAGGATTGAACAGGGTGCCGACAGGACGGCTGATGATCGAAAAGCTGTCCACGGTGGCAGATAAAATCCAGGTCTGCATGGCGCTGTCCGGAAAAAGCTACATTGACAACCATGGTGTCTTCCGCGTGCGGAGGGATATTGATCCAACGACACTGGGACACGAATTTCAACACCTTGGAGAAATGCTGTTTGGAACCGAAGATCCCTTTATCAAGGTGTCACACCCTTCCGATGCGACCGCTTATCCAGGAACGGGAAACATGGGCAAGGAGTTCCGCGCGATGAGAATCCAAAATCAACTGCTGCTTGAACGAGCCAGAATGATGCGAATCATTCCGCTGCTGAACCAGCATTACTATTTCGATGACAAAACCAAATACCCCATTCCCGGCGGGCCCCTTCCACCGCCTCCTCCGCAGCCGCTTCCTGTCATCCGCCATCCTTTTTCGTGAGCCGCACCGTGCTGATGCCACGCGCAGCCTGATCCGCGCCTGCCACCTTCTGGTGCTAACGGCCCTTTTGTTCTGCACAGGATGCAGCATCTTCAAACCAAAGAGCGGCGGCGAACTGCCATCCGAGGCTGCACTGGCAGAACTGAGCAAAGCCCCACTAAAGCCAGACACCCTCAAGATGAGTGTGGGCGGCTTTTTCAAGCATCTGGAGGAGAAGCGCTTTTCCAGCAGGGGCGTGATGCTGCGCATGATCGTCCCTCCTTCTGCCGCTGAAAATCTGGCGGATGTGATGAAGCGACCCTGTGCGGAACTGGCCCTGTCTCCCTCCAGCCTGGCCACGGAAGGCGCGCTCTTTGACGAGCTCCTCATGAGCATCTCTGGGCAGCACCCTCAATATGACGGCCTGACAGTCTTTGTGCGGTGCTTCGACACCACTCATTATCCGAGCTACTACATCGGTCATTCGGAGAAGGAGAAATGAAAAAAATGAGCCTGGTGACCAGTCGTGGCGGAAAGCTGCAGCGGAATGATTGATCTTCAGGGGATGCCCCCTCATGCCGTGCAGCGATGACGACAGGCCATCAATGCTTGCAAACACCCCCAGCACCGTTAGCCGCACACATGCACGGTACAGGCATTCGACCATCCACGATGGCTAATACCACAGACTACCACATAAAGCACTTGCGTCTGGCAGACCAGACACAGGAGCTTGGGCATGGCCTTTCTATTCTCATCCTCGCACCTGCCTGCCTCCCGTGTCCGCCGTCCTGACCTGGAGGCTGACGATGATCATGATGAAAACCCGGAGGCGATGCCGCGCAGCGGCGGGGTGCGGGCCAGCAGCCACCTGGAGGGGCGCATGCCGGAGCCTGAGACCGAACGCAGCAGTGGCGGCTCCCCTGCCCCGCGCAGCAGCGGTGCCGGCATCGACTGGATGGGCAGGCTGAAGGAACTGGCGGAGCAGCAACCGCAGCGCAGGACAGGGGCAGACAGGGCAAAATTATCTGAATGAGCTTCTAAAATCTCTTGGCAAAGGATCAAAGATCACGATTGATGCCGTGACAGGCCCCATGAACAACCGATCCAACTCCTTTGAGGGCGAGCTCATTCAGGCCCAACCAATCCCCTAGACCATGCATCTCACATTCATGCGGTTCTTGCTGGTGGCCTTGGTTTTACTGGAGGCTGGCATGCGTTTTTCCTTCGCTGAAGAGACCAACGCCAACATCTTGATCAAAAATGCGATCATGGACGCCGACGAGGTGAGGATCTTGGACAGCCTGTCAGACAGCTTTGAGACATTGACCGGCTACCGGTCAAAGACACTCAAGGGCAGAACGCAGCTGGCGGAGATTTTTTCCAAAGCGGACTTTCGCGGCCTCGGCAACCCCGACGGCACACAAGACCCCACAGGCGGAGGTGGCTTTAACACCTATCGCAGCCTGATTCTCAACACCTACAAGAAGAAGCGGCTGACCTGTCAAATGATCATCGTGGCTGGTGATTACATCCGTCTGGTCGTCCCCAAAGATGTCTGGTATTTAACATCCTTTGATAGCATTGCCAAAGGTCAGAGCCCGGCGGACGCCAACGCATCCGCAATTGAAGACATCATTCGGAGAGATGTCGAAAAACTCTCCTCTGCAGGAGACTTTGAGAAGGCACTTTCCTGGACAGGGGACTATGACAAGGTCGATGCTCAAATCGAGGGATTCATGCCGGGAATCGTGAAGCCCGCCGCCGCGAAAGAAGGAAGCCCAAAATGAAACCACCTGTTCACAGGAAGCGGCTCTCGCACTGGCCCCGCCATGCAGGCAGGATCTCGTGACAATACTCAGAGCGAGCTTTTACCAGATTGACGGTCAGGTCATTGGGACTGGTGGCATGAGGCACTGCATTTGAACTGGCCGTTGAAGGTGTGGATGCTGGCGTTTCCGCGCTGCGGCAGGTTCAGGCCGCGCTGGCGGCAGATGCGAAGGGGCGGTGATGGAATGGTGCTGTGCTTTCTTGAAGCATCAGCGCAGGGCCTATTCTACCACATTCTATGATGAAAAAGCATTCAAAGTGCTTGCGCTTTGCAGATCGGACCCAAGAGCTTGTGCATGGCCTTTCTATTCTCCTCCTCGCACCTGCCTGCCTCCCGAGTCCGTCGTCCTGCACTGGAGGACGATGATCATGATGAAAACCAGGAGGCGATGCCGCGCAGCGGCGGGGTGCGGGCCAGCAGCCACCTGGTGGGGCGGACGCCGGAGCCTGAGGCCGCACGCAGCACAGGCGGCTCCCCTGCCCCGCGCAGCAGCGGTGCCGGCATCGGCTGGATGGGCAGGCTGAAGGAGCTGGCGGAGCAGCCACAGCAGCACAGGCGCGCGGACTCTGCCGCACCAGATTCCGGCCCCCGGCGCGCGGATGAAGAGCATGAGCCGGATGCCGGGGCTGCGCATGATGAGGACGAGGCTCCTGGGGGCGAGACTGAGGAGGCCCCGGATCATGGGAGACATGAAGAACCTGAAACCACCAGCTCGTGGTATCACCCACCTGAGAGCGGGTCCTATCATCCCGATCCTGGATTCAACGTTCGACCGGAAGACATCGGCCATGTTTCATCTGATCCCGGTTTCAACATCCGCTCAGAAGACATCGGCACTGCATCACCCGATACTGGCTTCTACCAGCATCTGTCAGAAATCAAAGCGAACGACCCGCATGGTGAAGAGACGGGTCGTGCGCCCTCTTCCTCTCTGAACTGGAGAGGAAGCCTGAGCAGCGAGGGCCAAGGCCAGCCGCAGGGAAGCCAGCGCAGCGTGGGGCCGGATTCGCCGGCAGGTGCCACCCCTTCCAGCGGGCCCACGAGCGTGTTTCCAAACAGCCGTCTTTTTGAGATGCGCCCGCATCCTGCTCTGGCGAAAATATTTGGCTCGGGCAGCGAATCCGCACAGCATCTGCCGAGTGGCCAAGCAAGAGCAGAAAACCGTTTTCAAGATGACGCTAAGCCTGTGGCTGGACCTCGGAATGACGATCCCTCTTCTTTTGCAGCCCGATCAGACGCTTACGAAAAGAATCGGCAGGGTGACAGTCAAAGCCCGACTTCGCAAAACAGCGTGCAAATGCAGCAGATGCAGGCAGAGAACTCCAGAACACAGGGGGCGGCCAAACACCAGGATAGTGGTCAGCCGTTGAATATTTCACCCCCATTGTCGACTTCCCCCAGCGGCCAAATGAACACGCCAGATCCGGCGGCGTCTCCACCCACCACCGGCAAGGTTCGGTTCCTGACGGAAGGCGAGAAGTCTCTGGTGAGAGCCATTTTTGGAGACACCATCAAGAACCTGGACAAGATTGAAATCCACCATCACTCATACGTTCCCATTCTGACAAATCCCTGGACAATGGCACCCAATGGCAATGTTTATCTTGGCAAACACCTGCGACACATCAGAGATTTCAGCAAAGTCTGGTACACAGACCAGGCGGCACTCATCCATGAGATGACTCACGTGTGGCAGCATCAGAATGGGATGAATGTCGTGCTGCGGCGCCTCGTGAAGCCGCTGGCAGCTTACAACTACACCATACAGCCTGGAAAACCGTTTCACCAATACACCATGGAACAGCAGGCATCCATTGTGGAGGATTACTTCAGATCCATGCATGGTGAGACCTACACCAACAAACGCGCAGGCAAAAAAGGCCGCATTGTCTATCCTGCGGCAGTTTATAGAGATCTGATTCCATGGCTGAAGCACCCGCCCGTTCCAAATTCGCCGCCGCCCCCATGAACATCTTCCAACATCTAGCCCGCTGGCTCCTTTGTCTAACGGCGGCAGCCTTTCTGACCGCCTGCCCCTGCTGCATATCCGACGGCTACCGCACTGTGAACCTAATCTCCCATCCCGCTTCAGTGGCGGCACTGCAGCGAGGGGATCTGGCCGGTGCCATACGCATTCTGAAGCCGAGGTTGGCAGCCCATCCGAACAATGCCGAGCTGAGCTACACACTGGGCTGCGTGTATTTGGTGATGTCTGATACCATGTCGGCCCGTGCCACGAAATGTGAACTACAGACGCGTGGCTGGCGTCTGGTGGAGTCTGCGGCTGGCAGACACATTCCGGCGGAGATTCTGCTGGCGCATGCGCACCTCACCGGCTGCTGGGGCAAGCAGCCCAGCCCAGCCCTTTACCGCCAGCACAAAGAGATGGTCAACAAAGTGTATCAGGCACAGCAGCAGAAGCCGAGCGCGCTGGAATTCAACCATAGGGCTTGGGTAATGATCGGTCTGGGGCAACCGCGCACTCCCGAAGCCGGTCCCTGGCCTCCGGAACAGGCATCACCATCAGGCAAAGCTCGCTGAGCATGAATGGCCTCGCCAGATGGAGCAGCGTAAAGAAAAAGCAGGCTCTTCCCGCACCAGTGTTAATGATATTTTCCGCATGCCCCCCCTGCTGCACATCCCCCTGAAGCCAAGCCGGCAAACGATAAGCAGACGACTCCGCCACCGCTCCCTTAGAACCTGCTTTTACTTAAAAAATTGACACCCCTGGCACCATCCCAGTAAAACGTACGGCATGACCACTGAGACTGCCCAACCACTCTTCCGCCGTTTTTTCATGCCCGCCTTGTGTGCACTGCTCGGATGGCTCCTGGGTTTTTTGATGGACTACTACCACGGGCGCGGGTTTGGAAAGGCCTTGTTTGTGATAGATTTAACTGACCATGAGAAATATGTGGCTCTGGCTGCTTCGTTCGGTGCGTCACTTTTTTTCTGGAAGAGAAAGGCAAAAAAACCGACTCATGCCAGCTCGTTTTTTCAGCACTCCTTCAAAGCCCTGACGTCGTTGCTGATCCTGGCTTTCTTTCTGTACTGCCGCCTGCCAGCCAGCGCCCGAAACGCCGTCTTTAGAATGGGGATGACAAGCTTTTTGAGCCAGTTTCCTGATGAAGCCGCCACCCTTAAGATATTGCTGATTGAGAACAAACCTGACCCGGAAAAAAACCTCCCTTATGCTTCATACTACCCCATGGTCGGAGACGGCTCGCGATCCCGAATCATGCTGGCTAATATAGTCTATTCCAAGCCTTGCAACACCCTTGTCATTAAGGGGCATTTGAGATACATAGTCGCTGTCTTTTTGGATCATGTGGATGACGCAACGGCAAAAAAAGCGATTATTGAGGACGTCTGCAAATTTGCTAATTTTAGCGGACGCCCTTTGTTCTTCACCAAGGCATTCGGTCTGACCTTGGTTTGGGAAGATATTACTTAGCCAAGCTGGATGCTTGGCATGAAGGGCACTCTGACAAGCTCTGAAATCACAATGGGGGAGACTGGCAGCACCGGCTGCCGTCTGCGTTCTCGTCTGAAATCCACAGCATTATCTCACCTATTCCCTCACACGAACCAACGCACCTTCCACTGCAGCACGCGCCTTGGCGGAGGCGGGCTGGTTTTTTTTGACGGTGTCGGCTTTGAGCTGCTCATCGATGCTCTTGAGCAGCGCGGCTGTTTTTTCCTCCGTTGCAGTGGTGATGCTTTGCGCGACATCGGCGATGCGTGCGGCCATCTCCTGGCGCAGGGCTGGATAGGGAGCGCTGTGGGGCCAGAGGGTGTGGAGCATATGCAGCACGGCCTGCTGCTCTGCGGCGCTGAGGGCTGCGCCGTTTGCGGGCATGGGAGCAGTGGCGGGTTTGCCAAGCCAGCGCACACTGAGGAGCAGTTCGGGATCGCGGCCTGACCAGAGGTAGAGGTGTACGCGCAACTGCTCGAGATCGTGGGCATCGCTCCCGGGTGTGCCTTTGGCAGCGGCCATGCTGTGGGCGGCGGCGAGTGCGGCGCACTGCCAGGCGGGGGAGGAATGGAGATTGCCCAGTTCGTCGAGGCACTCGCCTATGAGATACCTATCCTCCCGGTCGGGCTGGGAGAGCCTCTGGAGCATGGCGGGATGCAGAACGGGGGCGGCGGCTGCGCCCATGGTCTTGAAGACTTCATACACCGGCTCGTAGAGCGAGCGCGGGCTGCGGGGATCCTGCACCAGCGGGAGCAGCTCTGCGGCGTAGGGGGCGGCTTTCTCCTCCATGCGCATGAGTGCGCACAGCGCCTCATGCCACACGTTGCTGTCGATGGAGTGCAGCAGGGGCTGGATGTGGCCGGCAAGGAACGAGGCGGGCAGGCCACGGAGCACAGCGGCGCGCATTTCAAGATCCTGATCCTGCAGCAGCGGCAGCAGTTCCTCGCGGATGAAGACGGCGGTCTGAGGGCTGGTGCCGATGCCTGCGAGCACCCTGGCGGCAGCATGGCGCAGGTCGGCTTCCTTCTCCTGCAAATACGGGCGCAGGATGCGGATGAAGGGCGCGGCCTGGGCGTCTGTGGGGATGGGGCAAAGGGCCTCAATGATGGGGAGCTGCATCCAGGGATTGGCCTTTTCCAGCGCGGGTGCGAGCTCGCTGCTGAGAGTGAGCGCGGCCTGACGCAGCGGCACAAAGGCGGAGCGCACGCTGCGGCGCAGGTCGCCATCGGCAGGATTCAGCAGCGGCAGCAGGGCTCTGACGACGGCGGGCGCATGATCAGAGCCCATTTTGGAAAGGGCATCGATGGCAGCGCATTGCACACGAGTGTCGGCATCTTGCAGCAGGGGGAAGATGTCTTTGAAATAGGTGGCGCTGCCTTCGCTGTGCTCTGCCAGCACGCTGATGGCCAAGTCCCGCACGATGCTGTCGGGATCGCGCAGCAGAGGGCGCACGTCTGGGAGGCAGGGCGCTGCGGCAGGGCCCATGCAGGAGAGTGTGAGGAGGATGCCGCGCCGCATATGGGCCTCGGTATGCCGCAGGCGTGGCAGCAGATGGAACAGCACGACCTCGGGCGCTGCCTTGCCTAGCTGTGCGAAGAAGGTGCTGTCCTCGGCGGGGTCGTCCAGCATGGGAAGCAGGATGGGTAGTGTGATAGAGGCTGCCTCCGGGCCGAGGGTACCGAGCAGCGATGGGATGCTGTAGCCTAGATCGGGATCCTTGAGCAGGGGCAGCAGCGCTCTGGCCACGGCGGGGGCCACCTCGGCAGCATTGGGCGGACGGGCCTGGCCGATATCCATGTCCTGCAGTGCACGCAGCACAAGCTCCCGCATCTCGAGATCGGTTTCATTCAAGAGAGGCAGCAGGGCCGTGGCGTAGGGGGCGGCGGCGCGGCCTGTCTCCAGCACGCAATGGATGATGCGCCTCTTCATTTCGGCGTCTGCCTTGTCCAGCAGGGGCAGCACGTGTGGCAGCACCATGGGTGCCACCTGCGGACCCAGGCCGTCCAGCGCAAGGATGGCCTTCCAGCTGAGATCGGTCCAACTGAGATCGAGATTCTCCTGCTGCACGATCATGGCAGTGAGCAGCCGCCCGGCCTCGGGGGTGAGCAGCGGCCCCATGCCGCGGAGGCCCATCATCGCGGTGATCCTCACCTCGGGGTCGGGGTCTTGCAGCAAGGGCATGAGGTCCGCCATTTTGAGGCAGCGCCTGGACCAGTAGCGCGCTCCGCAATAGTACGCCGCCTCTGCGCGCACCTGCGGAGAGGGATCCTGCATGGCAGCGCGGATGCCCGCCTGCTGCCAATCGGTGGGCGGTGTGGCCTCTGCGACGTATTTTTCCACCATCTCCGTGCCGTGCAATGTGCCTGTGGCGCCGGGGACGAGTGCGAAAATCAATGCGGCAAACCAAGTCCATGCCCAACTGTGCACCCCGGCACCAAGTGCTGTGGTATGAAATGACATGCGCCCATGAGACCACTGGTGCATGCGCTTGGGCAAGAGTTTTTTTAAATGAGCTGATGAGCCAGGCTGGCCGCTGCAGCATGACGATCTTCGATTCAGCCGGCTCATGCTCCTGCCACGTGCGGGATCAAAGAAAAGGCACCGCCAGAGACTGGCGGTGCCTTTGTTTTAAATGATGCGCTCTGCTGCAAGCCGGAGGCCTGCGCTGCGGGCGGGCGCGCTTACTTGGCGGCGGCCATGTCGGGGACGAAGGCGGCGGCGTTGGGGCTGCCGAGTCCGGTGACGAGGTCGAGGCCGGGGGTGGCGGTGTAGGCGCCGTTGCTGCCGGAGGTGATGTCGTAAAAGTCGGTGGCGTAGGCGCGGGTGGCGTCTGAGTAGATGTAGCTGCCGGTGCTGCTCATGCTGGTGGTGCGTGCGGCATTGATGAGCGCCTGCTGCGCGGCCCACTGGGGTGCACCTGCGCTGGTGCCGCCCACCTGGATCCAGCCGGTGGTGCCGTTGTAGTTGGAGATGTAAACAGGGAAGCCGGTGGCGGGGTCGGCATCGTAGCTGACATCGGGCACGGCACGGCGTGTGGCGGAGGTAAAGGTGGACTGCCAGGAGGGCTTGGCGTAGTAGGCGCTGAGTCCGCCGCCACTGCCGCTCCAGCCGGTCTCGGAGGTGACGGCGCCGGTGCTGCCGATCTGCAGGGTGGTGCCGCCGACGGCCACGACGTAGGGTGAGGCTGCGGGCCAGATGACGCCTGCGCCGCTGTCGCCAGAGGAGGCAAAGAAGGAGACGCCGGCTTTGTTGAAGTGGGAGTCGTAGCTGGCCTCAGAGGAGAACTCGGAGGAGCCCCAGCTCATGGAGACCTGCCTGGCACCGAGGGTTTTGACGGCGTAGTCCACGGCTCCGAGGAGATTGCTCAGGCTGGCGGATTTGGCGACGACGACGACGATGCGCGCACCGGGGGCCACGGCGTGGGCCCACTGCACGTCGAGGGAGGTCTCGAGCGCCCAGCCGCTGTTGGCGCTGGGTTTTCCCTGCGGATAATAGACGCCGAGGGTGGCCTGCGGGAGGCCAAAGGTGGTGCAGAAAACTTTGAGGTCATTGGCCAGGGAGGGGCTGCCGTAGGCATCAATGATGGCGATGGTCTGCCCGGCGCCGTTGCCAGTGATCTTGTCAAAGCCATAGGCATGGCGGATCTGCGCGGGAGTGTAGCCTGTGGGGCCGCTGGTGAGCTGCGGCGTGGCGCTGCTGGGGCCACGAGCCCAGAGCGGAGAGTGGGCGTGGATGCGATCCGTCTCGGGAGCGTGGCTGTCCACGTTTTCCGGAGGGCCTTCGTTTTGATCGACTCGGTGGTAGTTGCCATGCTTGTCGGCGGCGGAGAGTCCCGCAGAGAAGGCTGCGAGGGTGGAGGCGATGAGGAAGGAGCGCAGGTGGTTGGTGGGGCTCATATAAATATCATAAGCTCGCAGCCTTTATTTTGTCACCGAAATATATGGGGTAGCCTCGATGAGCTATCAGCCTAGCCCACAACGAACAAGAGCGGACGAGGAATTCTTAAACCCACGACTTGCATGCAAACCAGGTCTAAAGAAAAAACTTGGATGACATATTTCTAATCCTATGCTTACATCTATCCTAGGACTTATGACACTTTCTGAATCTTTACGCCTTCTGAACCTGACGGCACCTATCACAAGGGAAGAGCTGGACCTCACGTGCCAGAGGATGCTTGCTGCTACGGAGGCGAGGGAGGCCGCAAACTTGAATGAGGCCCCGCAGGCCAGCAAGCTTAAGATCAAGACCGCGCATACTCTGCTGAGCAGGCTGTCAGATGGCGAGTTTCCCTTTGCTAATCCGATGCAGACACCCAGCGGCGGGCGCGGGATGCCGGACCGAGAGCGCCTGCCAGCAGCCCCTGCCACTGGCATGGACGCGCCGAGGAGCCCCGCCAGCCTGCGGGCCGTGGCGGCATGCACGGCGGTGTTTCTGGCCGTGCCTTTGGCAGGCTGGCTGGTGCTGGCCGTAGCCGGACGCCCTGCGGAGCGGGTGCTCTCAGCCCAGAACACCCCTGCTGCGCAGCAGGCCACTCCGGGACACTACAGCGCGGCTCCGGGCCCGGCATCCTCCGCATCATCCAGCGCCGAGTCAGAGAACAAGCTGGAACGCTGAGGCCAGACAGGCGGCAGGCAGTCGGGCAGGCGTTTTCAGTGGAGCGCAGGAAGGGCGATGCGGGGATGAAAGCTGGCTTTCCCAAGCTCCAAAAAAACGTCTCACGCACTTTCCCTACTTGAAACTTCGAAATGCTCACTTGAGACTAGGCAGATGACCCCTCCCGAGGCCCTGCGCACTCTTGATCTCTCCGCGCCCATCACACGCCAGCAGCTCAGCCATGCCTACCAGCAGGCGCAGCTGGTGTGGTGTGTGGGCCGGTTTGAAGGAAACCTGGACCTGATCGCCAAGGCGAAGGCCAAAAACGCCGAGGTCAAGGCCGCCCACGCGCTGCTGGCAGGACTGCCGGACGATGCGTACCCTTTCAACGGCGATGCTGCTCCGGCACAAAGCCAGCCCGCTGCGGCGCCTGCCCCTGCGCAGCCAAGGCGCGGCGTGCCCAAGATGGCGATCCTGCGCCACCAGCAGGAGCAGCAGCAACTGCAGGCTGCCCAGCCCCCAAGGCGCAGGGGGCGCAAAGTCATGGCAGCACTGGCGGTCTGCGTGCTGGCGGCCGCTGGCGCAGGCGCGGCCTGGATGTACCTGAGCCAGCCCCCGCCACGGCGCAGCAGCGCCAAGACGCCCACGGCTGCCGCTCCTGCGGCCCCTGAGGTGGCGGCAGCGCCAGCCCCGGCTCCAACGCCGACTCCGACCCCATCCGTCGCGAAAGCAAAAACCAGCACCGCGCTGCCCACTCCGGACCTGCACGTGAAGGCGGAGCAGGGCGATGTGGAGGCGATGTACGAGCTGGGCCACCGCTACTTTGATGGCACGATGGGCCTGGAGAAAGACGCCACCGCCGCCGTGGTGTGGTGGCGCAAGGCCGCCGAAAAAGGCCACCCTAATGCCCAGTACCAGGTGGCCTATGCCTACAGCAGGGGTGAAGGCGTGCTGAAGGATGCTGCGGAATCCCAAAAATGGATGCGCAAAGCTGCCGACCAGGGACACCCGCACGCGCAATACAGCCTGGGCTACGACTACTATGAAGGCCAAAACGGCCTGCCCAAGGACCTAGCCCAGGCCATTTCCTGGCTGACCAAGGCAGCGGAGCAGGGACAGGACCAGGCGCAGACATGCCTGGGCCTGGCCTACAAGCAGGGCAAGGGCGTGCGCCAGGACGAAGCCAAGGCGGTGGAGTGGTTTAAAAAAGCCGCCGCGCAGGATCATCCGATGGCGGAATATGAGCTGGGCATGGGCTATGCACACGGCACCCTGGGACTGGGCACGGATGCCGCGGCAGCAGCGGCCCTCCTGGTGGCGGCCGCCGAGCAGGGCATGCCGCAGGCCCAGCTGGAGGTGGCCACGCTCTACCAGACCGGCGGCCCGGGCCTGAAGCCCAACTTTCAAGAGTCCTTCATCTGGTACCTCACCGCCGCCGCCGAAGACAAAACGGCCCGCGAAAAAAGCCGCCCCGTGGAGGAGGAGCTGACTCTGACGGAGGTGTCTGAGGCCGAGCAGTACGCCTCCAGCTTCATGCCGCGTGAGCAGCGGCGCAAAAACCTGTGAGCATGGAGCAAGAGTGCTGAAGGCATGTCTCGGGAACTGATGAGCAGGGCTGCCACAGCACATCCCACGCGATTTCACCATGCATGCGCCCGGCACTCGACTGACCGCCACGGTGACTCGTCTGCGCTCTAATGCCGCCGAGCTGAGCGCCGAGGACGGCAGCCTGCTTCTCATGCTGGGGCCTTACGCCAGCGCAGACGGCACTGTGCCTGTGGAGGACGTGCTGAGCGTGGGACAGTGTGTGGTGGTGGCGGTGATGCGCTACGCCCCCTCACAGGCGCTGCACACGGTGCGCCTGAGTTGCTAGGCCGTGTTTGAAAACCTGTCGATTGGCAAATTGGGGGCATCGAGGCAAGAAGACATGTCGATGAAAACCCAACGCTTTGCATGGTGGGAGC
>NZ_JACHIG010000026.1 GCF_014203095.1 Prosthecobacter vanneervenii
AACCAGATTTCGCCGCCGCAGGTGCGGGACATGACGTGGTAGCAATAGGATTCCAGCGGCCCCTTGCCGAGGATGCGCTTGCGCCCGCCGGACCAGGACCGCGCGGCAGGATAGAGGCCGGTTTTGGCGTTCACACCGACGAGCTTCTCTTCGAGCGGGAGAGACTGGGGATGAGGGGATTGGGCGGGTTGCATGGCGGGAAAATGGGTGAAATTTAAGGGAAATTAATCAACTAAATGCCTGGCAAATTTTTTTGTAATGGAGCTGACTCTCACCTCTCCTTTTTTTTCGCAAGTGCACTTTGGGTTTCAATCTGCATATTGCAGTTGGCCAAGAAATACTTGCTGCGAAGGATGAGCAGGACGAGGCATATGCCCCATTGTTGCATCCGCCAGCTCCTGCAAAAGCTCGGGCAAAGTCCGAGAGATTAGACGCATGTCGTCGCAGGCAAAGGACTCTTGATAACCGTCAAAATAGAGCCCATTGTGCCTTTCGCCACACGAGACCACCACTCGTTCGTCTCCTGTTTGGTTCTCGGCGAAGCGATAAAAGCATTGCGCCCAATGATATTCCCAGAACGACTTCTCGCTTTCGTACGATAATCCCAAAACTAACGGTATAGCCGATACGAACTCAGACGGTGCCACGACCCTCCATGAGAAGTAGTCATCTTCAAAAATACCCATTTTGACACCACCGCATAGACGGTAGAAGCATTCAATTTCTAGCGGCAGTCGCATTCCCGGCCTGACTACAGGAACTCCTGACGATGGTAACACTTCGCAGTCGTCACGGCTACGAAGTAATTCAAGAACTGATTCAAGCATTATGGGCATCTCCATTTGTGCATGTTAGCCTTAAGCCAACCATTAGTTTGATTCAAGACAACTTTCCAAAGTTCGTCTGGCGCACCTGCGGCATGAAGGCTGTCCTTCATCAGCTTAATGGCCTCTTGAGGCGTAACATCCTTCCAAGAAGTGTTTCCAAATGGTGGCAATCCTTTTTGTTGCCTGAACTGCCGTTCCACGGCTGTCGCCTTGCTATGATTTTCTGGTGACAGCTCTACGCATGGAAAATCCTCTTCCCACATACGCCCAAGGTATGTGGTTGGAAAATGTTCTGACAGCCATGCATTCATAAAGCCGTGGTGATTCTGGTTTGGAGTGCTCCAGATACCCCAAGGCACTATTTCATATTCAATATTATGAACCAACAACCATGAATTCTCATCGCCAACAAAGTACGTGCTTGGCCCACCAACGTCAAGGTTGTAGGTTGCCGACGGGCAAATCCAGGCGTGGTTGCTGGTCACGGTCACCGTTTGTTGTAGATGCGTTTGGATGTGGTCACCAGGCAACAAGTCCCTGGCCGCCGTCCAGCCGCGGCCCACAGCAAAAAACGGGTGTTCTGAAGTCGTGCGGACTTGGGCATCCGTGATCCCATCGCCAGTGCAATCCCATTCAAGCGTGTAGAGACGGTCAGCACGATTTCGGATAAGCCATTCGACCTTGGCTGGTTTTGGCGGCTCGTGGTCGTTTGGATCGTCCGCAATGATCCACTCGCCGCGCTCTACGTTTTCAATGACTTTGCTGCTTCCATCGGCCATTAGGACGAGGGTGCCACCCGTGAAGCAGTTGCCCTTTGTGCAGCGGTTCGAGAATTTAGACACGCCACGACCTTCATCGGCGGTGCGGACATAGCGGGAGAAAACTTGGTTAAAATTGCGCGGTATTTTCTGCGTAATTGACAGGCCTTTTAGCAACTGCTTGCCCTCACTGATCGCGCGGGCGATGTATTTCCCTTTGCTCAAGCCTGCAGTTCCAATCGTCACCAACACCTGCTCTCCAATGTAGCCGCCGAGATAGCCACCCATGTAGGCTATAAGATACCCACGATCAGATGATTCCCCTTCCAGAACCCACTCCATTCTCTCCTGCTGATTGGTGAGGAATGAATCAAACAAACCCTGCACCTTGGCTTTTACTTGATCAAAGGTGAGGTCTTTGAGTGATTTGAACGTGTGATAAAGCTCGGAGGCGGTCTTCCAAGGGCTGGAAAAAACTTGGCCTAAAGTGCGAAACATATCAACAAAGCCTTCGGCATCTCCTTTGACCCCATCCCACAAACCAAAGACAATTCCCTCACCAGTGGCCACTTGAGTCTGCATCATGCGTTTGACCCAGTAGATCACTACACGAGCTACCATGCCACGATTGCGGATTTCTGGTGGAAGGCTTAACTCGGTTTTGACTGCTCCGGCATTGGGATAGCCGGAGCTAGCTGTCGCTCTCTCTTGTTCCTGCCCATCTGCGGTGGGTGGAGGAGCGGCAGAAGCTGCCAATGCAGCGTTCGCGTCATAACCTATGGTCAAGAGCTGCGCTGTAAAGGCTGCCCACTCTTGCCCGGTCGCAACCTCTTTGACACGAAGGACGAAGGCGTTGAAAAACTCTGGATCGCGCAGGGATTGGACTGAAGGAACTTCAGAAGCAACAGCGGCGGGAGCAGCGCCCAGTGCGTCGCTGAGCTGGTTATCCGCAAGTGGCGGTAGGGCAGGAAGTGGCTGAGAAACATTAGGCCACGGTTCCCATGCTCGTATCTCAGGCGGTGCATCTCCGGCAACAAAAGCCTCCACGGCAGCAATGAGGCGCGCAAAGTCTTTCTCCTCCGTCAAATTGCGTTTAACTTCGCAAAGCTGCTTGTCATCGTAGTAAAGTGTGATTTTGAATTCACCCAGATTATCGGCGACAGTATAAAATCGCATTCCTCCTCCCTCACTGACAAGCACAACTGGCTGGTTTAATGCATTAGAATCAAGCGTTTTGTTTTCATACTTTGTCGCCTCCTCATCACTGAAAATTTCACTTTCATCACTGTAAATATATACAGCCTGTGATGAGCCGTACTGGGGTATTTCGTACCTGCCTAGCTGCGTGTTACCAGCCTGGAATGCAACTTCGAATTTTTTGCCCCCTCCCAGCATATTACCGTAGTTGGGAATGGTGCCAGTCACAGCACGATCTCTAGAGTCGATTGTAACGGGAGGGAGAAGGTAACAATTCACCATCTCATTCTCCTCAGCAATTGGAGTTGAATAAGCCCATTCTCCGTCGTTCTGGTTTGCTCTTACGATAAGCTTAACAGGTTCAAACGTCGTAACGAACGGGTCACCCGTGGGGTTGCCGTATTCGTCCCGGGTGCTGCGCACCGTCACCCGCAGACATGTTTCTTCCAGTTGAAATGGAAGGGGCGTGGAAAGATGGATTCGGAATCGGCTCCAGCCAAGTTGCTTCCCCTTGTAGGTGGTTTGCGGAGTTCCTTGCTTGGCTTCGAATTTGCTATGCCAGTTCCACTGGTATGCATTGCCGCTGCCGTGGGGCCAATCTGGAAATTGCGAAAAATTCCTTTTCCAGAATTCATTGGAGATACTTTCTCGATCCGGCCAAGCTGGCAACACTATATCAGGAAATTGGCTGGGGCGTGTGATTTTGAAGACAGCCTCCTTTTCCAAAAATTGCCTTCCATGTTGTACAGAGTACGACTTGCTGCTATTCTCATTCACGGATACATTCACTTGCCATGCATCAAAAGCATCAACCGAGTCTGAATCATAGCTCTTGATGCTCGTGAGAAATGAAGGGCTGGTGGTGAGTGGGGTGCTGCTGGCGAGTGTGGGCGAGCTTTGCCACTGCTGCTCCAAGTTGTCATTGTAGCCGTCTCCATCGGTGTCTGCCACGGTGGCGTTCGTGCCCGCCTTCCATTCGTCGAGGTTGCTAAGGCCGTCATGGTCGAAGTCGACTTTGGCGCTCTGGTTCAGATTGCCAAACATCTGGATTTCCCAGGCGTCGGGCATGCCGTCGCTGTCATCGTCGGGCATGGGACCTGTGGGGGTCATGACGAAGATGGCGGGGGTGGCGGTGAAGGCGTAGGTGGCAGCCGCGCCATCTCCGCTGACCGTGACAGTGACGGGACCTTCGGGGGCTGTGAGCAGGAGGGTGCAGGTGGTGGTGACGGTGCCGTCTGCGGCTGCCTGCAGCACGAGGGGGCTGGCGTGGCTGCTGGAAAAATCTGCCAGAGTAGAGCTGAAGGTGAGCACCTCTCCCACGCTGGGGAGGCCGTTGCGCTCGGCTTTGACTTTCAGGGGTGAGATCAGAGTGGAACCGGCATGGGCTGACTGGCCGGTGCCACTGAGGATGGTGAGTACGAGAGGGTATTTTTTGGGGGAGTCGGAGTAAACGGCGGGATCGCTCCCAAGAGTGGTCTCCGCATCATCTCGGTAGCCGTCGCCATCGGTGTCTGCCAGCAGGGGGTTGGTGGTGGCGTGGTACTCGCGGAGGTTGACGGAGGTGTCGTGGTCCGGATCCTGTTTTGCATACAATGCGCCTAGAGCAGCGTCTGCGGCAGGCGCCGGCTGGAGCCAGGAGGATTCATCCCCAGCATTGCTGGCATCATAGAAAGCAAGGCGGTAGCGGTGCTCCCAGAGATTTGGCATGGCATCGGCGTCCACATCGGGGCCGGCGGGGGTGTTGGGATTGGTGTCGCCAGCAGGGAGCTGGGCGAGCCACAGGTCGTAGCCGTCTGGAAGGTTATTGGGAGGATCGTCCAAGTCTTCCCAGACGCGATAGGTGTCTGGGGCGGGGGCGGGAGGGGTAGGATCTATGTGGGTGGTGAAGCCAGTGGATTCATCGGTCACATCTCCGCCGGGGGTGCCGGGGATGAAGTCGCTGCGGGCGATGTCCCGCCGCCAGCGAATGATCTGGCCGTCTGTGAGAGGGCAGTCTGGGGGAATGAGAAAGTCCGGGGGGGATGCGCCGCTGTCGGGGTCGCGTGGCTGGTGGGAGTCACGGATACTGGTGGGAGTTAAATAATCGGTGTTGTAACCGGCCACCAGCAGCTTGATTTCGTCGTAGTTGACGAGGCCGTCGCCATCGGCGTCCTGCATGGCGTCGGCAAAGTTGAGGGGGGAGAGGCTGGTCTGGTATCTTTCCTCGGTGTTGAGGAGGCCGTCTCCGTCCCAGTCGTCGGGGTCGATCATGGCTTTGCTCATCGGGTACTTCACCGGATCAGCCAGGCTCATGCGGTATTCTTGATCATTGGGGATGCCGTCGCCATCAAAATCGGTGGCGCTGGAGCCTGCGGGAGTGGCGGCCAAGCCTGCCCAAAGCCGTGCGGCAGCATTGAATGCTGCCGCCGGAATCTGGAAGCCACCTGCGGGCTGGGTGGGAAAGGTGCGCACGATGGGCGGGCCGGAGAGCACGATGGGAAAGGCGAAGGCTGTTTTGAGCTGGCCGATGTTTGCGGCGGCATAGTCGTCCTGCGGCCGGGAGCTGGCTGCCCAAGGGGGAGTGAGGCCCAGACGGGTGTAGAAGAGCTGGGCTACGGTCTTGACCTGACCGATGGTGACGATGGCATAGTCGTCCCTGTCCTGCACGCTGGTGGCGACGGCCTGCCAGGACTGCACCAAGGTATTGATGGGAGCCCCTGCACCGCCCTCTGGCAGCAGAATGGTATTCATCTGCTGGGCGGCTTTTTTGGCGATGGTCTTGAGCTGGCCGATATTTGCGAGGGCGTAGTCATCGCTGCTGGCGCCAGGGGCGAGTACCTGCTGAGCCGACCACCAGGTGGGCGGAGCCACGGCGGTGGCGCTTTGCAGCAGCAGGCTGACAAAGAGCAGCAGGATGGTGCACTCTCGCAGCCGGTGCCTGCGGCAGAGCTGGAGAGCACTGTAGGGGGCGGTGGTGATCACAAGGAGAGAGGGATCAAATGTTGGAATTCAGGAGAGAGATGGTGCAGCAGCCTGTGCCCAAGCAGAGGGCTGCCGCACGCAGGCAGGGGTATCAGGGCTGCGGGCCGCTGGTGAAGTCCATGGGTAGATCCCCCGCAGGCAGCACGCGCACAGGCCCCCTGAAGGAGCTGGCGCCGGCGGGATTGAGCACCACACCCGGGGACGGGGTGGCGCTGGTGGAGGCAGGGTAGAGATTCAGCGTGTGGCCGGCGTCCAGCTGCATGACGGGCACGGGGTTTTTCCAGCTGCCGTCGGAGGAGGCGTGCGACCATTGCCAGCGGGCCTGCGAGCGAGCCAGAAGGCTGTAGAGGCTGGCGGTGATGGAGCCGCTGAATGAGGTGTCCTCATACTGCAGTGTGGCCCCGGCAGTGGCGCTGCTGTCGCTCAAGGAACCGAAGGTGATGACATTGCCAATGACATCGAGATCCGAGGGGACGGAGAGAAGGCCGGTGTTGTTGAGCTGTGGGTTGAACTGCTTTCCGGAAAAGCTGCCTGAGTAAACCTCGCTGCCATCGCTCATGCGGGCGCTGCCGCGCACGTTGTTGAGCGTGCCGTGGATGGGGGTGCCGCTGCCGCTGCCGGTGAAGGGGTCTATGACAGTGAGAGTGCGTCGGTGAGTCTCCGGGTCCTCCGCAGAAACAGTCAGGGTCTGCGTGCCTACTGAGCTGCTGTAGTAGCCCTGATAGACGGCATTGCCACCGGAGACGGCATTGGCACCGGAGTCCGTGCCGCTGTAGCGCCATACCTTGCCATTGACGAGGAAGGTGGCAGGAAGGCCGGTGGTGGACGGGGGCAGGATCTGAGACCAGACGGCATTATTGGCATTGGGGTCCACGCCATAGACGGGCATGGGGAAGTCGCTGGCGGCGTTGGCGGTCTGAAAGAGATGCGTTTGCGTGCTGTAGCTGCCGGTGGTGCTGGTGCCGGTGCTGTAATCGGTGAAGGTGGCCACGCCGCTGCCGTCGGTGCGCAGCTTGAGCAGCCAGGGCGTCTGGTCAGAGACGGTGGCACTGCCATAGTAGGCGGCGCTGGCAGTGTTGCTGGTGTCTTCCGTGGCAGTGCCCAGGTAGACGAGGATGTGATTGTTTTCGATGACTGCCGGAGGCATGCCGCTGGGCGGGGCGCTCCAGTCAAGAAACACTGTGCCATCTGCATTGGCAGGGATGACGGGTACGGTGGTGGCACCCAGGGCATCCTGCACGAGGAAGATGCCCACAGGGTCCGTGCTGCAGGTGCCGCCGAAGTCTCCGGTGGCATCGGTGCCAGCGAGTATCCATGCGTCAGTGCCGGTGAGTGTCAGGCTGTGGCCGCTGGAGGCGGTGGCGTAGTTTGTCGGAGTGGTGGCATTTCGCAGATAAAGCTCCCCACGCACCCAGAAGGCAGGCGGGCCATAGACGGAGGGCTGGGTGCCTAAGGGGTAGATCAAAAGATTTCCTGTGACGGTAAACTGGCCATTGCTGTAGGTGCCGGAGCGGATGGTGCCGTTCTGAACGAGTTTGACCGTGCCCACGCTGGAGGTCGCGGTGGTGCCCGAAATGCTGAGGGTTCCCGTCTGGGGGCTCGCAAAGACATCGGTGCGGTTTCCCAGACTGTCCTGGAAACCGCCCTTGAAGGCGAAATTGACTCCAGCAACTTTTAAAATGGTATTGGTGCCGGTGAACCAGGGCGAGCTGTGGTTGGGCTCGGCATTTCTGAGGGTGTGGCCGCTCAGGCTGAAGACTTGGTTCTGCGCCAGGGTACCACTGCCGGTGGCACCACTGGTGAAGGTGACGATGGCTGTGGTGGTGCTGCCTGCGGCGAAGTAATCGCTCACCTGCGCCTGAATGGTCAGCGTGATGCCAGCTCCGCTGTACGTGTCTGTGAGCAGCCCCGCCGTGGTGATGGAACCCGACTGCCAGTTGAGAAGCTTTTCATCCAGCCATAGCTGGGGTTTGGCAAAAGTCGGGGCTGACCGTGCCCGCCATGTAATGCCTGTCAGGCTGGCGTTGGGCATGGCCGTGACAGCATTCGAGCCTACCGTGCCAAGAAATGGATCCCAGACTTGCAGAAAATAGGTGTTGTGATGCACAAGCTGCAAGGTGCGACCGTTTGGGCCGTGGTAGTTGTCCGTCCATCCAGAGTCACTGCCATCGCTCGTATTATCAGAGTAGCTGGTGGAGTCATTAAACTGGTAGGTCGTGCCAAACACAGTCAGACTGGGCTGCTGGCTGAATGGGGTGGTGCCGCCAGTGAAAGTCGAATGAGAATCTCCATTGGCATACCACCAGTTGTTCAGCGTGCCGTTTGCACCGGTGTAGTTGTCATAGCCAACACTGCCGAGGTAGAGATCTCCCAATCCATTATCTTGCATGGAGTAGTCCACCAGCATCTCGCGGTGTGTGTAGGTCACAGCGCTGACCACCCAGCTGCCGTCTCCTGAGAAGGTCTGGTGATTCTCTCCATACACGCCGTTTTGGATATGCCCGCTGATGGTGGTGGCGGTGCCCGGGCCGGAGACCATGGCCCAGCTGGCCCCCAGCAGACCTTTGACCGTCACGGTCTGGGAGTTGGCATTGGCATTATCGGTGTAGGTGTCATAGTGCCAGGTGCTGTCCTCGGTAGCGGAGCTCCAGGTGTAGGTGTCTCCCTGAATGCTCAAGGTGGAATCTCCAAACATGGGCGTACTGGTGTCAGCAAAGGAGTAAGTCACCAATAACAGAAAAATGATTAGGATATTAAAGTGATGCATAAGTTAAAACGCAGGATCAATTGGCACATCCCTTGTCATATCTTTAAAATCACAAGCCTATCATCAGCAATTTTGTTACATGATTGACAGATACGATATCCAGAACCAATAGGGCCATCATGAAAAAACCTCAAAAAAGAGAGGTATTTTCATGAGTTTCAGTCCTATAGAACAAAGCCTATAGTGATCGGATGCAGCTAGTCATGCACAGCCGTGGCGGAAAGCCGCTCTCCTGCTCCGGGCCCGATGAGATACGAACTGACGGTCCCGGCCATAGGATTCATGCCTTGCATGTCTGGTGTTTGATCTTGTGGTGGGCTATCACCACCAAGCCTAAGGTGAGGACCAGCCGCGTCCGCCTAGCACCCGGCACCTGAACCAGGTTGCCGGAGGCATCCTTTCTGCACCACGGGAATGCCGGTCTTTTCTTCCACCGCGATGAGGCGGTTGTCGCTGTCCAAAATAAAATGCGAGGCATTTAGTAATTTTATTCCTCATAAGATACCCGTTTACAATATGTTGTGATAGACTGGCTCCGCAGGTGTCTGGCGCGTGGCAGGGGCTGGAGAACGACTTCTAACGGGATCGTGCCCTGCACGAAGGGAGGCAAAAGGCAGTGCGGCAGAGACGGACCATGATGACGCGGCTTTTTGGAGACGCGAGTGCGCTGGACGTTGAGAGAGCGTGAGGGGTCGGGATGATGCCTCTCCGCCATAGCGCTGGCTGGCCGCTTGGGATGCTAGGCTACCACCGATGAGACCTGTTTTTAACGGATCGTGGTATTAAAACGCGAATGGCCACGAATATCCGCGAATTTTTAGGAGTGCTGGAGGGGCGAGAGGTGCTGCCTTGTGTGGACAGAGGGGACGGCTATCCTCCTGAGAGCGTCGGCATAGATCGCTGGCAACGGGGGTGTACGGAAATGCGCGTGTGTCTGGGGAGGATGGATGCGCTGATCGACAGGCAGGAATGCCCATCGTACTTCTTAAGCTGCTCGGAGGGGCGGGGCTATTTGGGCTCGGTGGGTTTCATGGAGACGAGGCGGGTGGTGACCTGCTGTTTGACGGGCATGGTCTTGCCTTCGACTTTGAGCTGGATGGAGGCGTTGAAGACGGCGAGGGAGACGGTTTTGCGCTCGAGGTCGAAGAAGACGTGGCCGTTGACCTTGGAGTTGTCTCCGAGGGTGACGGGGCGGTCGGTGTCGAGTTCGCGGCCGGTGCTGTCTTTGTCGCGATGGGATTTCATGATGCCTTCGAAGGAGATCTGGGCCTGGCGGTAGCCTTCGCGGTCAACGATGCCGTCGAATTTGGAGTTGAGCTTGACCTGGACGGTGCCGGCCTGGGCGAAGGGGATGAGCTCGTCGGTGATCCATTTGTCGCGGGGGAGGACGGGGATTTTGGGGAGGCCCATTTCGAGGGAGCGACGGAAGAGGGTGGCGAGCTGGCGGGCGGTGGCGATGGAGGCGAGGTCGGGCTCGATGCCGCCGGTGACCATGGAGGCGGTGTCTTTGGCGTCGAGGAAGGCGCCTTTGTCGTCGTAAACGAGGGTGAAGCTTTTGCCTGCGGCGCCGCCGAGGGTCTGCTGGAGCTGGGGGCTGGAGGCGGCGGGGTTGCGGGAGTCGAAGACGTGGCTTTTGCCTTCGTAGGTCATTTCGCCGAGGAGGGCTTCGATGGTGACGCGGGCTTCGGTCTGGCCGGCGGGGCTTTTTTCGGCCTTGATGGTGGTGATCTGGTGGAGGCGGAGTTTTTGGTCGGTGGTCTTGCCGAGGGCGGTGAGTCCGTTGGTGGTGTCGGTGTCGGACTCCTGGATGTAGGTGGTGCCGGGGAGCCAGCGGAGCTTGAGTTCGACGGGCTCTTCCTGGGCGGTGGCGCTGAGGGCGAGGCAGAGGAGGAGCAGGGCCTGAAAGGAGGCGAGGCGAGGCATGGGGAGGAGGTAAGCCGGGGGGTGGAGGAATGCAAACAAGCCTCTGTCAGCGGGCTGGTTTTGGGGTGGAAAATAAATCGAACGGGAAGTTGGCACGGTTCCGGCTAAGACTCTTTTTTGCAAAAGATTGGTGCCAGGAAAAAATACCTTCCGGAGGTTCTGATCGTTGCAATTCGTGAACCACACTACTAATTGCGTTAACCATGAAAAAAGTCGAAGCGATCATCAAACCGTTCAAGCTGGAGGATGTCAAAGAAGCCCTCTCCGAAGTTGGAGTCGAGGGAATGACTGTTGTGGAGGTCAAGGGATTTGGCCGCCAGAAGGGCCATACCGAAATCTACCGTGGCAGTGAATATACCGTGGATTTCCTTCCGAAAGTGAAGATTGAGGTCGTCGTGGACGACAGCCGTGCTGACGCGGTGGTGGATGCCATTGTGAAGGCCGCAAACACCGGCAAGATCGGTGACGGCAAAGTTTTCGTGAGCGCAGTCCTGGACGCCATCCGCATCCGCACGGGCGAGCGTGGTGCCGACGCTGTCTCCAGCAGCTAGTTTTTCCGCCCCCAAAACTACCAATCTCAGGAGCCCGTCTGTGGATACCCTCAGACGGGTTTTTGTTTTTTTGAGGGTGGCAATTGATGTGACGTTTTCGTCACAATAGGCGGATTGGGGGGTCTTGACAGCCCCCCTGGCGCTCGCTCTAACTGGCGGCCCGCAGACCTGCGGGTTTTCCCACATGATTTCCTTCCAAAAACTTTTCGGCAAATCGGATGTTTTTTATGATTTGCTCGAATCCAGCGCAAGCCATGCGCGCCAGAGTGTCCAGTCGCTGCATGCCCTGCTTTCTGATCCTTCCGCGCCCCAGAATCTGGACGCTTTTACGGCGGCCCGGAGAGAGGACAAGAAGATCACGCAGCAGATCGACGAGGCGCTGTGCAAGACGTTTGTGACGGAGCTGGAGCGCGAGGACATCGAGGCGCTGGCGAACGCTCTTTATAAGATCCCGAAGACGGTGGAGAAGATCGCGGAGCGGCTGCTGATCTGCAAAGACCGGCTGGCAGGGGCGGATTTTTCCCGGCAGGTGAAGCTGATGGACGCGGCGGCGGAGGTGGTGCTGACGATGGTGGTGGAGCTGCGCAAGAAACTGCACCTGGAGCGTGTGAAGGTGCTGAACGAGAAGATCCAGCAGGTGGAAGGGGAGGCTGACAAGCTCATGATCGACTGCCTGAAGGCGCTGTACACTTCCGAGAAGGACGCGGTGCTGGTGGTGATCCTGAAAGACCTTTATGATCTGATGGAAAAGGTGGTGGATCGCTGCCGTGACGCCGGAAACGTCGTGGCCCACATCGTTCTGAAGAACTCCTGACCGCCCTCTCCGCGCATGACCCTTGTTCTTTCTGTGGTGCTGGTGGCGTTGATCTTTGAGTATATCAACGGCTTCCATGACACCGCTAATTCGATTGCGACGGTAGTGTCCACGAAGGTGCTGACGCCGAGGATGGCGATCGTGGTGGCTGCTGTGACGAACTTGGTGGGTGCGCTGTTTGGTACTGCGGTGGCGAAGACGATTTCGTCGGGGCTGGTGGATTCTGCCTATGTGACGACGCAGACGATCATCTGTGCGCTGATGGGTGGGATCATCTGGAACCTGATCACGTGGTGGTTTGGGCTGCCTTCCAGCAGCAGCCATGCGCTGGTGGGCGGGCTGACCGGGGCGACGCTGGCGACGGCGAGCGGGAAGTGGTCTGTGTTGATTTGGTCGAAGGCGCCTGAGGCAGGGAAGCACTGGTATGAGGGCAGCGGGATTCTGTACAAGGTGGTGGTGCCGATGGTGAGCTCTCCGCTGGCGGGGCTGCTGCTGGGCTTCCTGATCATGTCTCTGCTGTATCTGCTGATTTCGAGCCTGAACGCGTTGTTTGGGTGGCTGAAGCCGCGGATGGTGGGGGCGGTGTTTGGCAAGCTGCAGATCCTGAGCGCGGGCTACATGGGATTCAGCCACGGAATGAATGATGCGCAGAAGACGATGGGCATCATCGCGCTGGCGCTGGTGGCGGGAACGAAGGCGGGCGACCTGGCGCAGGTGCCTGAGTGGCTGAGCTTTCTGAGGATTGAGTCCCTGGGGGCGAAGAGCGACCAGATCCCGGTGTGGATCAAGGTGACGTGCGCGCTGGTGATGGCTGCCGGGACGGCGGCGGGTGGCTGGCGCATTATCAAGACATTGGGCCACAAGCTGGTGAAGCTGCAGCCGGTGCATGGTTTTGCGGCTGAGACGACGGCGGCGACGGTGCTGTCGGTGGCGGCGGTTTACGGCATGCCGGTTTCGACGACGCATGCAATCACGACGAGCATCATGGGCGTGGGGGCTGCGAAGCGGCTGAACGCGATCAAGTGGGGCGTGGTATCACGCATTATTTGGGCGTGGGTGCTGACGATCCCGGTGACGGCGCTGCTGGGGTATGCGCTGTTCTGGGTGTTTGGGACGCCGGTGAAGTAGGCTGATGGGGAGTTTACGGTTGTTTACCGTTGTTGACGGTGGCTGAACGGTTGTTGAGGAGCAGCCGGAGTGGCATTCTTTGCTAAAGCTACGAAGAGCAAGCTGCTGGCCGGGGGGGAGGACAGTGCTGGCATCGCTACGCGATGCGAGAATGAGATGGGGAGGATATGTGTGGCTAACAAGGGGTGTCGCTGCACTCAACCCCTTGCTACAGGCTGGGATGGCTACGCCATCTGTGTGAGGGCGGTCGATGGAGATAGTGCGGAGGAAGATGCAAAAGGACAAGGCATGCATCTCTGAAGAGGGCATTAGTGACTTGGAGCCAAGCCATTTCACTGTAGATGTGGGCAGGGGATATGAAGGACAATGACAATTGCCATTGTGGCGCTTGCCGCCGGATAGGAAAGTACGTCTCGGCACGCTAATCCCACGACCATATTCTGCCTATGACCAGCTTCCTATCTCAGATGGAGGAATACCATCGCAGAGAGCTCCTTTGTGAATCGAAGGAGCAGCGAGAAGATTTATTCAGAGAAGTGATTTCTTTCTTCGAGGCGACTCTGGCGATGTTCAAAGAGAGCAGCTACAACCTTGTTTATTACACGGCGTGCGGATGGCTGTCGAAGTCTGATCTCTTCTGGCATTGGGTCGTTTATCGCGCCCGTCAGGCAGGAGCCAATGAGCATCTCTGCATGAGCACTGGTGTTTTTGAAACCCTGGCTGAGGAACCTACAGATATAGTCTGGAGAGAGAAGCTCTTGAGTTTATTGGAGCAAAAGCAGAACTGGCGTGATGTTGCCGAGGCGTACCGAAACTTTCCTGAAAAACTAATCAATGATTTGATTGAGTGCTGGGAAGAGAACCGTGGGAATCGAACAAGAAGGGAGTGAAGGCGTGAAGACAGTTGGTTGGCAGGCTGGGTGTCTGGGGGCTAAGCCAGCGCTGGTTGAAAATCGGCGCTCCAAGTACTGAAGGCCATGCTTGCGCGTGTGCTGTGTGCAGCGGCATTAGGGCTGGGAGAGAGCGCCGAGGTCGATGAGGGCGGAGCGGAGGGCGGTGACCATGCGGTCGATCTCCGGGAGGGTGACGCAGAGGGGGGGCATGAGGACGATGGTGTTGCCGATGGGACGGGTGAGGAGGCCGTGGGCACGGGCGGCGAGGCACACGCGGGAGCCGAGGGTGAGGTCCGGGGAATCGAGGGTGATGGCGGCGATCATGCCGCATTGGCGGTAGCCGGGGAGGTCTGCCATGAGCTCGCGGAGGCGAGCGATCTTGGGGGGCAGGTTTTCGAGGATGGACTCGTCGCGGAAGAGCTGGAGGCTGGCAAGGGCGGCGGCGCAGCCGAGCTGGCTGCCGGCGTAGCTGTGGCCGTAGAAGAAGGTGCGGCCTTCGGAGGGATGGCCCAGGAAGCCGTCGAAGACGCGCTCGGTGGTGAGGGTGGCGGCGAGGGGGAGGTAGCCGCCGGTGAGGCCTTTGGCGAGGCAGAGGAAGTCGGGGGTGACGCCTTCCTGCTGGCAGGCGAACATAGTGCCGGTGCGGCCGAAGCCGGTCATGACTTCGTCGAGGATGAGGAAGATGTCGTGCTCATGGCACCAGTGGTCGAGGCTTTTGAGCATGCCCTGGGGCCAGAGGCGCATGCCGGCTGCGCCCTGGATGAGGGGCTCGATGATGACGGCGGCGGTGCGGGAGAGGTCGTCTGGGGGCAGGGAGGCGAGGGCGTCGAGGCCGGGGAGGGTGATGACGCGGTAGCCGAAGTCGTTGCCGCTGCCTTTGAAGAGGGGGATGCCGCCGAGGCTGGCGGCGCCGAGGGTGTCGCCATGGTAGGCGCGGTCAAAAGCGATGAGGGTATCGCGGTGAGGGCGGCCGTTTTGCTTCCAGTACTGGAGGGCCATGCGGACGGCGGATTCGATGGCGGTGGAGCCGTTGTCGGTGAAGAAGGCGCGGGTGATTTTGCCGCCGGGGAGGAGGTCGATGAGCTCTTTGGCGAGGCGGATGGCGGGCTCGTGGGTGAAGCCGAGGAAGGAGGTGTGCGCCACTTTGCCGAGCTGCTGGGTGATGGCGGCATTGATGGCGGGGTGGGCGTGGCCGTGGATGTTGGTCCAGATGGAGGCGTTGCCGTCGAGGTATTCTTTGCCGAACTGGTCGCGGAGGGTGCAGCCTTGGCCCTCGACGAGCATGAGGGGGGTATGCTCCGGGGCGCACCACTGGCGCATGGGGGTGAAGGGGTGCCAGAGGTGCTGTTTGTCGAGGGCGGCGAGATCTGTGAAAGGGGGCATTGCTTGCGATCTTTTTACAGTACCATTCTTTTTTGACAGGCTGGCATTGTTTAAGTTTTTACTACATTTAGGCTCTTAATTTCTCAGATATTTAAATCTCTTCCCGAGTTTGATGGATTCGCACGCGGCCAACATAAATCTTTCAAATCCAACGCAAAACCTGCAGTCCGGGAACAGCGGGCTGTTTCCGGCGACGCTGTGGTCGATGATCCAGGAGGCGAGGCGGGAGGAGGATGTGCTGACGGGTCTGGAGAGGCTGGCGCGTGCGTACTGGAGGCCGCTTTATGTGTTTGTGAGGCAGCGGGGATCGCAGCATGAGGCGGCGTGTGACGAGGTGCAGGGTTTTTTTGAGCACCTGATCTCAAGTGACATGCTGAGGAATGTGCAGCGCGGGGAGGTGAGGTTCCGGAGCTTTCTGCTGAGGTGTTTTACGAACTGGCTGAGCAATGAGCGCGAGCGGCACCAGGCGGCGAAACGCGGGGGCGGGGCGATCGTGCTGCCGCTGGAGGTGATGAGCGCGCGTGAAGATGAGCCGGCGCTGATCGAGGGGCAGTCGCCGGACAGGGCGTTTGACCTCGGGTGGGCACGTGCGCTGGTGGACCAGGCAATGAAGCGGCTGGAGGAGGAGCTGGAACAGCGAGAGAGGAGCGCCTTTCTGCTGGAGCTGCGGCGGCGGACGTTTGCGAGCGGGGGCGAGGGGCCGGACTGGGAGGAGATGGCGAGCCGCCACGGGATGAGCCATGGAGCGGTGCGCAAAGCGGCCTCTGACCTGAGGAAGAGGTTTGGGATTTTGCTGAGGACAGAGGTGAGGAACATCGTTTCAAAGGAGGAAGAGGTGGACGACGAGCTGCGCTATCTGGTGAGCCTGCTGTCGATGGCGGCATGATGTGTGCGCGAATCCTGTATTTCTCTGTTGAATGAGCGACGCCCTTCCTGAAACGAACCAATGCCCAGTGTGCTCTGGAAAGCTGGAGAGGGATGGGATGTGCCTGGCGTGCCTGCTGCAGGAGGGGCTGGAGGCGGCGGGTGTGACGGGCACGGGTGAGGCCAAGGCTGC
>NZ_JACHIG010000027.1 GCF_014203095.1 Prosthecobacter vanneervenii
CTCCCACCATGCAAAGCGTTGGGTTTTCATCGACATGTCTTCTTGCCTCGATGCACCCAATTTGCCAATCGACAGGTTTTCAAACACGACCTAGGCTCTGATGTGGACAGCCGTGCAGACATCTATGCCGTGGGCGTCATGCTCTATCAGATGCTCACAGGCGACATCCCGCGTGGCATGTTCCGAATGCCGTCGCAAAAATTCGCCAGCATCGACCCTCGCTTCGACGACATCGTGCGCCGCGCCATGGAGCACTATCCCGAGGAGCGCTACCAGAGCAGTCAGGAGTTCCGCCTCGCGCTGGATGTCATTCTCACCACTCCCAGAGCGGAGGCGGGCCAGCAATCCAGCGCCGTGCTGCCCAAGCAGCCGCCTCAGAGACCTGGCCGCACAGTGGTTCCCTCCTCGCGCAGCCCGGGCTCCACCTCACAGCATCAGGCCTCATCCACTCCACAGCCCCGCCTCCATGAGCCACTACCATCCGCCCCTCCCCAGGCTGGCTCCACGATGCCTTACATCATCGGTGCCCTGCTCATGCTCGGCTTTGGCGGCTGGCTGATCATCAACCAGCAGAAAACTCCACCGCCTCATCAACCTCAGGCAGCGCCTGTGGTCACCACGCCGCCTGTTACCCCTGATCAAAAAGCAACGGCAAAGCCCCAACCCGCCGCTTCAGGCAAAGATAAACCGCAGCAAGCCCCTTCTCCTCCACCCGCAAAGCCCACGCCTCCCTCTACCACCAAGGTCGCCAGCGTTCCCGCCGCCCCCATGACGCCCCCAAGCGCACCAGCTCAGCCTTCGGCGTCTCCCACCTCCCCACCGGCACCTCCAGCCGCTCCTCCCGAGTCCATGCCCGAGCGTCTCTCCAAACTGGAATCCCAGTTTCAAAGCGCCTTCGAGCGGGATGTCAACGCCCCCTACAACGAGCAGATCGCCACGCTGTCCACCAACTACCTCGCCGCTCTTGACCGTGCCATCGAGGAAGCCTCCAACGCTGCCAGACTCGACGAAGCTTTGGCTCTTCGTGAGGAAAAGCAGCGCTTCACCACGCACAATTTTATGCCGTCGATTGACCCTGCGAACCTGCACAGGACTCTGATCAGCCTGCGCAACTCGTATCGCGGCGCAGAAAAGAAATTCGTACAGCAAAGAGACTCCGCCGCCCTCCCCCTTTATGATCGTTACATCGGGGTGCTGACGGCTCTGGAAAGAGAATGTTTAACGCAGGGCCGCAGCACCGATGCCGCCGCAGTGCGTACCAAGCGCGAAGATGTGGCCTCCCGCCGCAAACAGCGTGCAGCCAAAAGCTCTGGATGACTCTGGTCACCGCCGTAGCCGTTTAAAAAGACCAGCCGCTCATCTCGGCGGTGGCGTATCCTTGTTTCCATCATGCCTTGGTTTCACCTCCTCATCGCCGGACTGCTCGAAGTCGCCTGGGCTGTCGGCCTCAAGCAGACCGAGGGCTGGACCCGCCTCTGGCCCAGCGTCATCACCGTCGTGTTGATGATCGCCAGCTTCTTCTTTCTCTCCCTGGCCCTGCGCACGCTCCCCATCGGCACCGCCTATGCAGTCTGGACAGGCATCGGCGCAGTCGGCACCGCCTTGATCGGCCTCTTCATCTTCCACGAGCCCCGCACCACCGCCCGACTCGTATGCATCCTGCTCATCGTCTCCGGCGTCGTCGGCCTCAAACTCGCCTCCGCCCCGCCCGCCTGATCCAGCATGCTGGATTCGTCATTCGCATTTACTCATTCGTCATTTCCCGCTCCGCCTCTTCCATCTCTCCTTTGACAACCACACCCCCCACCTCTTCATTCCCTGCCATGATCCCCAGCTCCTCCTCCGATTTTCCTTCCGTCATCGCCCCTCAGTCCAGCTACATGGTCCCCACCGTCATCGAATCCGAAGGCCGTGGCGAGCGCGCCTATGACATCTACTCCCGCCTCCTCAAGGACCGCATCATCTTCCTTGGCGGCGAAGTGAACGACACGATGGCCTCCATCATCATCGCTCAGCTCCTCTTCCTCCAGATGCAGGATCCGAAAAAGGACATCAACATCTACGTCAACAGCCCCGGCGGCAGCGTCACCGCCGGCCTCGCCATCTATGACACCATGCAGTTCCTCACCTGCGATGTCTGCACCTACTCCATCGGACTCGTCGCCTCCATGGGCGCCGTCCTTCTCGCCGCAGGCACCAAGGGCAAGCGCTACGCCCTGCCCAATTCCGACATCATGATCCACCAGGTCTCCGGCGGCGCTCGCGGCACCGCCAGCGATGTCGAGCGCACCGTCGAGTACATGTTCGGCCTCAAAAAACGCCTCAACCGCATCCTCGCCCACCACACCGGCAAGTCCGTCGAGCAGATCGAGCGCGACGCCGACCGCGACAACTACATGTCCGCCGCCCAGGCCGCCGAATACGGCCTCGTGGACAAGGTCCTCGTTGGCAAAAAAGACCTCCCTGCCGAAGCCAAATAACCCAACACTCCCTTCCAAAGGGCGGGACTCACACTCCCGCCCTTTTTTGTGCCCTTCACGCTCCCTCCCATCCCATGAAATTCGGCTTCGTCACCGCCATCCTCCCCGAGCTCTCCTTCGACAACGTCCTCAACTTCGCCCGCCACGAAGGCTTCTCCACCGTCGAGGCCATGTGCTGGCCCGTCGGCAAAGCCGAGCGCAAATACGCTGGTGTCACCCACATCGACGTCACCTCGCTCACCAAAACCAAGGCCCAGGAAATCCTCGGCCACTGCGACGATCAGGGCGTCAGCATCAGCGCCCTCGGCTACTACCCCAACATGCTCGACCCGGACGCGGAAGTCTCCCGCGCCACCGTCGCCCATTTCAAAAAAGTCATCGCCGCCGCCCCCAAGCTCGGCGTCGGCCTCGTCACCGGCTTCGTCGGCCGCGACTGGACCCAGACCGTCGATGAAAACTGGCCCCGCTTCCTCAAAATCTGGAAGCCCATCATCCAGTACGCCGAAGACCACGGCGTCAAAATCGCCATCGAAAACTGCCCCATGTCCTTCACCCGCGACGAGTGGCCCGCCGGCAAAAACCTCATGACCACCCCCGCCATCTGGCGCCGCGCCTTCCACGATCTCGACTCCGCCTCCTTCGGCCTCAATTACGATCCCTCCCACTTCATCCTCCAGGACATGGATCCCCTCAGCCCCCTCGCTGAGTTCAAATCCCGCCTCTTCCACATCCACGCCAAGGACGTCCAGATCAATCGCGCCGCCCTCAATGAAGTCGGCCGCTTCGACTTCCCCCTCCGCTGGCACCAGCCGAGAATCCCCGGCTACGGCGACATCAACTGGCCTGCCTTCATGGCCGAGCTCATGCGCATCGGCTACACCGGCCCCCTCTGCATCGAAGTCGAAGACGACACCTTCGGCAAAACCCTCGATGGCCGCATGAAAGCCATCAAGGTCGCCCGCAACATCCTCGCTCCCTACTTCGGGTAACCATCTGAATCGTCCTCGTCCTCGTCCTCCTACTCGAACTCGTCCTCGATCAAAGAGCTCCTTCACTTGCCCACATCTCCATAAAACCCATCTGCACCGTGCCCAGCCTCTTCGTATTGTAGTACCGGCTTCAGCCAGTCCGGCCTCACAGTTCGTGTTCCGGGCCTCAGCCCGTTCTAAACTTAGACTCACGAAACCATCACACGCATGAAGCTCTTCGTTGCACTCCTCCTCGTCCTCACAGGATGCAGCAGAAAGTCTACCGCAAAGCTCATCGTCCCCCCCTTGCCAAAAGTGGAGATCGCCGATGTCCCATCCCCACCAACTCCATCCATCATCGTTGAAAAAGGCTCCAATCTGCGCGCCATAGCCACCGCTGCCTATCACCATGAAAGCTTCAGCAGCTTCGTCGGACAGTTGAATGGCATTTCCAAACCCGAGCGCCTTCTCGCAGGCGCAAAACTCAAGACACCCTCCCTGCCGGTTGCCCTTCACGATGCTGGCCTTGATCCCCAATATCAGCCCGCCGTCAATGCACTTTCCAAGTCTTGGACCGATCTGGCCGCGATCCTCCCAGAGTACATCCATGCTCGCTATGCCGCCAGGGCAAGGGACGGCGATAGATTTGTGGTTCCTGAAAAGATCCGCAAAGCGCTCCTCACATGTGCCGAGGCATTGGATGCATCCGCAGAAGCACTGAGCCATCCTCAGGCGGGACATGTTTCACCTCGTTCCGCCATCAGGCAGTTCGCAGGCGCATCTTCAAGTCTGCAGCGATTCTCACAAGGTTTCGTCGAAAGCCTGGATTATGATACTTACCTCGTTGAGCAGCAGTTTGGCATAGGGTTTACCAACCTGCTATTCTGGGTCCAGTCTCACCACAAATGATTCGATCATAACCGGTTCAGTCAGCCTGCATGACCTTCTGGCTCGCCTTGTCTTGCGCGAAGCTTAGTTCGATTTTCTGAGAGCCAGTTTGAAGCAGCATCAAATTCACCTGATCCTGAAACAGCTCGCAAAACACCGCATCCCTCACCGTCGCCCCCTTCAGCCCCTCCGGCATCTCCACCTCAAAAAACAGCACCACCGCCGGATCCCCGCTCTTCTCACTCTCCTTCTCCATCTCCCGTCCCACCCACGTCATCTTCGCCACCTTTCCTGCCGCGTCCGTCACTACAAAGGTCTTATTCAAGTAAACCAGCACCTGCGCATCAAATTCCGCCGCAGGCGTCTTCTCCATCCGCATCTCCCGCTCGCACTGCCGGATCAGCGCCGTCTCCAGATCGCTGATAAACACCGTCAGGCTCACCTCCAGCCTCTTCGTCTGCGGATTGTACTCCGCCTCCGCCGTGGAGGTATGTACCGGGTGCGCCAGCGCCCCCGCTATCACCAGGAAATAAAAGAGGGTCGCCAGACTGCGCATACGGCTGGAGCTTATCCCGCGCCACCTGCACTGGCAAGACCCTCTCCCCGCCTGCAGCGTTCCAGCTCGCGGACAATATCCGGTCTCTGGACCCCACGCTTAGCACTGGAAACCCCTTGGGATTTAGTGTATTAAATCGCGGATGGTCAAACAAACCTCCGCCAAAATAAGCTCCCGCACTGCCGGAAGCCCTACGGATTTCACTCTCCGTGCTGGCTGGATGCCCCTGCCAGCTTTCTTAGCCGCCTGCTTTAGCTCTCCACGACATGGGCATCCGCTCCGGCAAGATCCCGCAGCCCGCTCGATCTTCATAGCACAATGACCGCACCCTAGCCCCCATTCCCCCAAGCCACCCATCCCCTCATCACCGCACCCAGCCAGCACACCACGCCCCTTCCATGAGACTCATCGGCTTCCTTCTCCTCTCTCTCCTGGTCATCCTCGTTCTCACAAACCCCAATGAAACCGAGTTTCGAAACCACATGCAGAACAAGTACGGCATCGCCGGTTCCCTGAGCCTTAAAGTGGCCTCCATCTTCTCCGCCGGCACCAATTCGGGCATTTCACGAGACAACTACCTCCTCTTCAGCCGCTACTACATCGGCGGAGACGGCATCCTTCCTCGCACCGATCTCGCCTGGGGCGTCGCTGGAAAGTTCTTCGACATCCAGGATCATGACAGAAAGTAGCACTGCATCCTGACGCCAGCCCCTCCTCTAGCTACGGCTCACCTTCCCCCGTCTCGGGTGCGGCTTTCTCCACCTTCGGCATCTCCACCGTAAAGGTCAGCTCCCAAGCTCGCTGCTTGATCACCCACACCACTCCCGCCAGCACCAGCATGGCCAGACACACCAGATGAAACATGCACCCGCTCAGGCAGCCGTTTCCCTGAAACGAACCGCGATAGATGCGCATATCTCTTCTGTCCATGTAGCCCATTCCCTCCACCCTGCTCCATCTTGGATTGGACAGCCAGCATTTGTCGTCGATTTTTAGCCTGTCTTTCACCGACCCCTCCACCCAAAACTTCCCGATCCTCCTCCTATGTCAAGACGCGCACAATCTGGAGTACGCCCCACCCATTGGCTGGGATTGATCGCCATCATCGCCTGTGTTGGCGGCGGCGGTTTCCTTCTCATGCACCGCACCGTGGACCCCATGACTGGTGTCACCGAACTCAATACCGGCGAGTTCATGGAAAACGCCACCGCACTCAGCGGCAATGAATACAAGGTCGAAGGCATCGTGGATGACCGCCTCGACAACTGGCGCAGCTCCGACGGCCGCCTCTTCAGCATGCAGGTCACCGACAGCTCCGGCAGCACCTTTGTTCCGGTATGGGTTCCGCCAGATTTCAAAGGGTCCAATATCCAGCGCGGTCAGCGCTACATCGTCAAAGTACGCGTTCTTGAAACCGGCGTGCTCGAAGTCATCGAACTCAACAAAGCCTGAGCCTCCCCACCTCCATGAAGATCCTCCTCCCCATCTTCGTCTTCGCTGCACTCGCTCCTCTCAGTGCCCAGGTGCTGCCAGGCGCACCCGGCGCGGGCGCACCTCCAGCCAGCACCACCACCAATTCGAACAACAATTACAACATGGTCCCGGGCTCTGCCTCAGACAGGCAGACAGACACCCAGACCGCATTGGGCAACATGCCCATGGCAGACCCCGGCTCCGAGAATGTCTCCTTCAATGGCAAGCTCTGGAACGTGACCAACAATCGCATGATGCGCTCCCGGTTTGAGACCTATCTCACCACCCCGGAGGCCAAGGGCCCGGAGGATCAGGCCTACCGCGATATCATGGCGCAGATCATGGAGCTCCTCTCCCCCAATCACAAGCAGGCTCCAGATCCCGTCACCAAGGTGCAAGCCCGCGGCCCGGAGGTCATGAAGGCCTTCGCCCTGCTCCCGGAGGCAGGCACCGCCAAGATCGACGGCGGCCTATGCAATGCCTTGGCCAATGCCGTCTGGGATGTCTGGACCTCCCAGAAACGTGTCAATGAACGCAAGCTCGCCAACGCCGCCATGATGGAGCGCCGCAAGCAGCTCGAATGGAATGCAGAGATGGGCCTCAACAGCGCTCCCCTCGCCAAAAACGGCCCCACCTCCACCAAGTCGCAAAACAACGCGCAGGTGCAGCAAAACAACAGCGCCACCGTCGGACGCACCTCCGGCTACATCAAAGGCATAGCCGAAATCGAAGCTCGCACCAAGCTCAATGAGACCGCCATGGGCCTCTCAGAGATCACCAGCAAGACTCAGTTTCAGGCCATGATCATCCAGATGTTCCTGCAGCGCCGCTTCGAGCACGCCATCATCGCCTGTCGTTTCTACCCCAATCTCTTCCGCGATGGCGAAAGCATCCTCCAGCTGGACAAAGGCAGCGACGTCCAGAAAATCCTCTCCAGCAGCTTCGGCGTCCCACCCACGGTCAGCATGATCGACGGCCTCTCTCTTGAAGCCATCCGCAGCGTCGATGAGTCCCTTGTCTCCTTCGAAAACCTCGTGGCCCGCCGCGACCTCGACAGCGCCGGCAACCGCCTCTTGGAAGCCTACGGCATCGGCGAGTACCTTCCTCGCGTCCGTCGTCTTCCCATGACGGAGAAGGCCAAGATCCTCGATTTCGTGCGCAAGAAAAACAAGCTCCTCTCATTCCTCGAAATGAAGGACTACGCCAGCGCGGAAACCGTCGTCATGGAACTGCGCACCGCTTCCGAAGACTTCGAATACGCCAAGCCCTTGGCCGCCATCCAGACCGCCAAGACCATGAGCAACCTCCACGTCAACAACGCCAACGCAGCCATGGGCAGCAAGGACGCCAAAACCGTCGAGGCAGAGATGAAGGCCGCCGCAGAAATCTGGCCCACCAATCCCCGCGTCACCCAGCTCAGCGAGCACATGATGCAGTCCACCGACATGAAGTCCCAGGCCCTCATGGAGTTCGACCGCCTCATCAGCCAGCGCAACTACCGCCAGATCTTCGAAAATCAGGCCCCCTTCATTGCCGCCGTCGCAGACGATCTCACCCGCAAGCAGCAGCTTGAAAAAGTCCTCAAAGACATGGGCAAGCTCGAGCTCATCCTCGGCGGTGCCAAGGAACTCGCCTCCAGCAGCCCTCCCGCCGCCTGGGAAAAAGTCGAAAAGGAATCCAAAAACTACCCCGACGACCCCGTGCTCAGCAAGCTCCGCGCAGACCTCGGCGTCAAGGCCAGCGAATTCGTCACCGCCATCGAAAACGCCCGCCAGCAGGAAGAAAAGCAGCAGATCGGCTCATCCCTCTCCTGGTATCTCAAAGCCCGCCGCATGCACCCCATGAGCGAGATGGCCCGCGAAGGCATCAAGCGCATGGTGGACACCATCAAAAACGGCGGCCAGCCTCCCCCCACCAGCCTCGACACCCCGGCCCCCACCTCGGCTCTCAACAATTAAGGCCGCGCACAGCTGAAAACAGGTCTCATGGGTGGAAGCCAGCATTCCATGCCGCCAGCCAGCGCTCTGGCGGAGAGGGATCGTCCCGATCCCTCACGCTCCCGCATCGCCCCGCATTCTCGCGTCTCCACAAAGCCGAGCCTCCTCATCTTCCAGCGCCATCGCACATCCGCGAACACGCTGCAGGTGTGGGGGATCAAGATGATCCCCCTCCGTCAGCTCGTGCCTCCACCTTCAGACCCGCTTTTAACTGATCGTGGTATAAGGCCGCTGTTCACTGCTCCATCAGAGCATTTGAACCACCCTGTGGCCATATTGCATCGCCACAGGCGCCAGCAGAGCGGTCCGCACAACACGCGCTCCCCCCAAGGCCGCCCCCATAGTGGTCCGCACAGTCCTCTGTGCGGCTCGCCCGCCCCCTGACGCACAAGCCATCACCCGCCTCCTCAAACCCCAGCGCACGCTTTGAAATACCACGATCTATTGAAAACAGATCTGTTCTCTCTGTGCCACAGCCGCCTCTCTTCACACCAGCACCAAAGGTGCGGCCTATCGTAGCCTAGGGCCAGCGAGCCTAAGCGAGCGCCGCCCTAGGTTCTGCCAGCCAATCCGGGAAGCAAACCCATCGCCTTCTTTACATTCCGCGCTCTCCAGCAGCGTCCCTCCGCCATGCCGCCTCGCGGCGACTCCCTTGCTGCCCAATTCCACACGATCAGTCGCCGCTTAATGACTCCCTCAGCAGCCGGAATAAAGACCCGTTGTCAATCGCCCGTGGCATCATTCGTCAAACTCACTGAGCGCCGGCTAACCCCTGTGTCACTCACCGGTACTTCGACAGCCCCTCCAGGTACCGCCTCGCCATCTCCGTCTTCGGCTTCGTAAAAAACTCCGCCGCACTCGAAGACTCCTGCACCTTCCCCGCAGCCAGAAACACCACCCAGTCCGCCACCTTCCGCGCAAAGCTGATCTCGTGCGTCGCCAGAATGATGCTCTGCCCCGCCTCCGCCAGCTCGCGGATCACGTCCAGCACCTCCCCCGTCATCACCGGATCCAGCGCCGAGGTCGGCTCATCCAGCAGCAGCAGCCGTGGCTTCGGTGCCAGCGCCCGGGCTATCGCCGCACGCTGCTGCTGTCCTCCTGAAAGCTGGCTCGGCCGCTTGTGCTCATGCCCTTGCAGTCCTAGCCGATACAGCAGCTCCAGCGCCCGCTGCGTCGCCTGCGTCTCCGGCATCCCATGCACCTCCTGCAGCGGCAGCGTGATGTTCTGCAACGCCGTCAGATGCGGAAACAAGTTGTAGCCCTGAAATACAAAACCATTCCCGCGCCTCTCCACCAGCGCGCCATCCTCATCATGCGGCAATGTGCGGTCATCCAGACTCACCTGCCCCGCATCCGGCACCAGCAGGCAGCCCAGCACGCGCAGCAGCGTGGATTTCCCACCGCCAGACGGCCCCAGCAGCGCGATCACCCGCGCCTCAGCACCGGTCGCAAACTCCGCTCCGTCCAGCGCTGCATGCGCCCCATATCGCTTCGTCACCGCCTGCGCTTCAAGTTTCATACGCAAACCTCCCTTCCAGCCTCCGCGCCACATACGACAGCGGTAGCGTCACAATCAGATACGCCGCCACCAGCGGCAGATACCCCTCCAGCGGGGCATAGCTCGCTGAGTTCATGATTTTGACCTTCTGCACCAGCTCCTCGATCCCGATCACCGACAGCAGGGACGAATCCTTGATCAAAGACACCAGCTGTCCCGTCGTCCCCGGCAGCGCACGCCGCAGCGCCTGCGGAATGATCACAAAGCGGTACGTCTGCACCTTCCCAAACCCCACGGCACGCGCCGCCTCCATCTGCGAGGCACTGATGCTCTCCACCGCCCCGCGAAAAATCTCCGCCAGATACGCCCCCTCAAAACACCCCAGCAGGATGATCCCCGTCACCACCGGCTGCTCAATGCTCAGCGCCTGCGCTATGATGTAATGTCCAATAAGGAGCTGCACCAGCAGCGGCGAACCCCGCACCAGTTCCACCACCCCGCCGCAGGCCATCCGCACCGGCTCCCACGGTGCCCGCCGGCCCAGCATCAGCACAAACCCAAAGCCAATGCTCACCACCATCGCCACCAGAGAAAGCCCCATCGTCATCAGCCAGCCACTGCCAAACTGAAACCGGTACTTCCACACCCCGCTCCAGTTCCAAGGATACGCCACCGAAGCAAACACCCCGTAAAAAACCGCCGACGCCACCACAAACAGCCCCGCCGCATAAAGCGCACGGCGCGTCTTCGAAACAGAGATGGCAGTAGCAGCAGACAAAGCGCCATCACATACGCCAGCCAGCCCCCCTTTGTCCCACAAATTTTAGCCCCAACTTCCCACTTCAATTTAATGCCAAACTTAATGCCAGGCATTTAGTTGATTGACTGTGCACGATTTTCACCCATTTTCCCGCCATGCAACCCGCCCAATCCCCTCATCCCCAGTCTCTCCCGCTCGAAGAGCAGCTCGTCGGTGTGAACGCCAAAACCGGCCTCTATCCTGCCGCGCGGTCTTGGTCCGGCGGGCGCAAGCGCATCCTCGGCAAGGGGCCGCTGGAATCCTATTGCTACCACGTCATGTCCCGCACCTGCGGCGGCGAAATCTGGTT
>NZ_JACHIG010000028.1 GCF_014203095.1 Prosthecobacter vanneervenii
TGATCATGGTGTGCACACCATACCAAATCGCGCTCTCCTAGGAGAGCGGAGGCTTGAAACACTGTTTTCCCTTCGCATTCATGTCGCCTGACCCCATCTGCCCACCTTGGCTGAATCACGGAAGGCCGTTGGCCTTCAAGACAGTTTTTGCCGTCTTGCAGTGGCGCCTCAGAAACAAAGACAGTCACGCTTTGCATGCTCCGAATCCGGTCAGGATCGCAATCATGAGGAGAGCGAGTGAAAGCAGTGAGCCGTGAAACCAAGCCAGCGAGGTATTCGTGAGGCAGGCCGCCCAGGTGTTTTCCTCGGCATTGTAAGGGGCCGGATTCATGTCGAACGTGACCTGATTCTCGGGAGCGGCGACAGCTTTTTTGAAAAGCTCCCGAAACTGCTTTTCCAACGACAGAAAATAGGCGTCCAAGATCCAGAAGCTTGCGATGGGAATGAACACCATGAACGCGAATCCCAGGTTTTTATCCTTGCTCTCCATGGCAAACAGGGCTGCCACAAGTGTCACCGACCAGCCCTTAATGAGGAACGAGTTGTTTGCCATGCGGGTGATGACGTTCTGGATGAATTCCAGGTGTTTGAGTTTGGCATCCATTGGATTGAGTTCAGTTTTTTGAGACGTGTGGCGCTATTTTATAGAGAGCGTCCAGCGGGTGGTCGAAGTGCTTCTTGTTTGCAGACCACTCATTTGCCCAGGCACCCAGAGCTTTGTGCGTCAGATTTGTTAGCGAACTGAAATCGGCTTCATAAAATATAGAAATAGATTCCTTTCTAGAAAACTCAAAAGACTTTGCGAGTTTGGACTCTTTGATCATCGGGCGGTGATCTTCAGGGTCTCGTTTTCGGAGAAGGTGGACCATGTTGAGCTCATGGTAAATCCACGGGGAATGAAGTTTTTTCACGGATTCCTCAACTGTTACAGAATTCGGGCTGCTAACAAATATGATGCACTCAGTAGCGTCCATCATCTGGCTGAGAGCTGTAGCCAACATCATATGCACATGACTTGTGGACTTGTTTCTAAGCTCGTAGCTAAAAGTTTTTTTGTCGTCACTCCAACACCATTTGTCATCGAATTTATACAAAAGGTCGTCGAGGTGCCCCCACACTACGGAGTCAATGAACGATGTGATCTGAAATTTGCTTTTTAGCCAGCCTGCGAGATTTAAAGCGCGATCCTTATCGGCGTGGGCATGTGAAATGAACACGCTTGCTGGAATCTTTGGAAACCAGTGGTTCTGGAGCTTGCTTCCATTAACCTCACCCCGCTCGATAAACTCACTTAGGCCCTTCTTGATGGTTTTGGATGTATCCTCTTCAAGCTTTTGGCCCTCAGCATGCCACGTTGTTTCTGTATTCCAAACGAAGGGCTGCAGATTAAATGCGCGGTACATGAATTGTAATTCGAAATAGAGGGTAAATAAGTCACACACCAAACTTATCGCCGTCTTTGCGGGCGCGGCCGAGGGTGACGAGGCTTTCGAGGATTTCCTGGAGGTCGGGGGTTTTGGCGCGGGAGAAGTGGGTGGTGAGTTCTTCGGCGGTGACGGGGTGGGCGGCGGCGTGGAGGGCCTGCTCGGTGGCGCGGATGCGTTCGGCGAGGGGTTTGGGCCAGGGGACTTTGGTGCCGGGCTTTGGTGTGGCCGAGGTTTTGGTTTTGGACTTGGTGCCGCTGATCTTGGGGAGATCGAGGGTGTCCTGGATGCCTGCGGCTTTTCCGGCGGGGTTCTGGTAGTCGGGGCGGAGCCAGTGGATGATGCCGCGGGATTCTTCCTCGGCGCGCTGGGCATTGAGGGTGACGAGGCGCTGGAGGATTTCGGCGTCGAGCTGCTGATCGAACTTGGCGATGGCGGCGTCTAGCTGGTCGCCGGTGGCATCGAGCATGCGGACGTCTCCGGTCTGGAGGTCGTGGATGATGCCCTGATGGCTTTCTTTGCGTGCCTGCCAGAGATGCTGCCAGCCGTAGGCGGCGAAGACGGCTTCATCGAGGTCGTCGTGGAGCTGGAGGAGGATGGAGACGAGCCCCTGGTCGTGAATGAGTTTGTCCTTGGCACTCAGCTCCTCGCCCGCGCGCAGTTTTTCGAGGACGTTGTACATGCCTGTCAGCGTCAGGCCGGGATGGGCGGCCTGCACGCGCTTGCGGTGGGCGTCGAGCTCTTCGGCGAGTTTGCGGATGCGGTCTTTTACGGCTTCGGAGCAGAGGGGGAATGGGAAGGGATCGAAGCAGCGAGACTTCGCATAGACCGAATCGTTTCCAACTCCTAGCCAACTACCAGCTGCCAGTGAATAGATCACATGAATGCGGCTGCTGAGTACACCAAGATAAAATGTGTCGTCGAGAGCGATCACCACCAGTTTGTTATCTGGCAACGTGTCTGCATTGAGAAATTGAAAGACGCGATGCTTTGCTGTTTCGACGGTTGCGATGTAGTTCTGAAGTCCAGCCAATGCAGGACGCAAGTCTCTGCGTGGTTCGCCATGGATCCACCAATTCCGCCGATAGCTGTCACGGTTGTTAGCGTCACGCTCAGGTTTAACGGTGGTGAGCACATGCTGATAGACAGAGGGATAGCGCTCACGTACTTCTGCCTCGGTGAGACCAAAAAGATCAATCACAAATACCCCGCGTGGAGAGTCAGTGAGATCACGGCCATTGCGATAGGGGCGGATATGGTTCTCCAATCCATCGACCGAGCCTAACCCAAGGGAATTTACTTCTTCAGGCGAGACAATAAAACCTGAGCCAATGAGCTGCATTCCTCGGTAAGCGATGCCTTCGTTCGCTGCTAGATCTTGTGTGGCGCTAACATCTGCTCCAACCGTCAAATCTCCCGCGATCTTCCCATGCTTCGTGAGCAAGGTCACATTTGCAGAGCCGTCTTCGTGTTCTTCTTCGTCGATGACTTCGGACAAGTCTCCTTCGCTGGCTCCTGCGACACCCACGGTCATGGCGATGCGTACGGCGGCACCTTCAGCGGTGTCCACCCATGGATGGTCGGGGATTGCGAAAGTGAGTGACAGTGATGGCTTGGCGCTGAGATGGTGCTGCACCACACGGCGTGCAAAAGTTTGGCGGAGGCTATTCGTGGTGATGAGCCCGAAGCGTTGTGCCTCGCCGCTTCGCACGAGTGTGGCTGCCTTGTGCCACCAGTAGAGCACGAAGTCTGCAGACTCGGGTACGTCTGGATACGTTTTGCGCAGTGTTTCCGTGTAGCCATCGCCCAAATCTGCGCGCATGAGTGCAGTGCCAATGAAAGGTGGATTGCCCACGATGAAATCTGCCTCGGGCCATGCTGCCGGTCGTGGATTAGCATACGTTAGCAGTGGAACGCGTTTGGTTTCATCGGGCACGTCGCGGTTGGTGACGAGGTCGGGCTTGTAGCTGTGGCGGTCCCAGACGGTGATGGGGTTTCCGGCTGCGTCTCGTGCGGGCTGGGGCTCGCCGTCGTAGGCGAGGACGGCATCGCGGCACTGGATGTTTTTGAAGGCGCGCAAGATCGGCTCGGGCGGGGTGCGCTGGCCGTGGATTTTGAAATGCCACTGGAGGTAGCCGATCCAGAGGACGAGCTCGGCGATGGAGGCGGCGCGGGGATTGAGTTCGATGCCGAGGAACTGGTGGGGATCGATGGTGTGGGTTTCGAGTTCGAGCTTCATGTCCTCGCCAAACTGGGCGGCGCGCTCGAGGAGCTCGCCTTCGAGGATTTTGAGATGCTGGAGGGCGACGTAGAGGAAATTGCCGCTGCCGCAGGCGGGGTCGAGGACGCGGATGTGGCAGAGCTTGTCGTGGAAGGTGTTCATCTCCTGCCGGGCCTTTTTGAGGTCGCCCTTGCTGGCGAGGGTGACGGCGGCGGCATAGACGTTTTCAAATTCCTCGCGCAGGGGCTCGATGACGGTGGGGAGGACGAGGCGCTCGACGTAGGCGCGAGGGGTGAAGTGAGCGCCGAGGGCGTGGCGCTCTGAGGGGACGAGGGCGCGCTCGAGCAGGGTGCCGAAGATAGCGGGCTCGACATTGCGCCAGTTCATTTTGGCGGCCTGCTTGAGGAGGCCGAGCTGGAGGCCATTGACGGGGAGGACAGTGTCGTCTGCAAAGAGGCCGCCATTGAACTTGAGGAGCTTTTTTCGCAGGACGACGGAGATGCTCTTGCCGGTGCCGGTGTTCATCTCCCGGAAGAGGGTGCTGAGCAGCTCGGGGAAGCCGGTGCCATCTGCGGGGACGGAATGCAGCAGCTCGGTGAAGGCGTGGTCGGGGAGGAGGCCGACATCCTCTGCGAACATGCAGAAGAGGCAGCGGGTGAGGAACTGGGCGACGACTTCGGGGTCGTGCTTTTCGGCTTCGAGGGATTTGGCCAGCTCTGCGAGGTAGCCTGCGATCTCGCGTGTGACCTCGGCGCTGACTTTGGCGGGATCGAGCGCGGTGGGATTGGTCCAGATGAGGCGGAGGCGCTCGCGGATGTCTTCGCGCTCGAGGTCTTTGAGCTGGATGCGGAAGGTGCGCGGATCTGGGAAAGGGAGGTAGGCCTTTCCGGCCTGGGTGAAGTCGGCGTAGACTTCGATGCTGTGGCCGACATCGCAGACGAGGATGAAGGGAGGATTGGGCTCGTCGGCGGGGAGGGAGCGGACGTAGCGCTCGGCCTGGCCTTTGGCGCGGATCATGGCGTCGTCCCAGGAGCCGGTGCCACGGACGGGGCCGGATTTTTTCTGATGGGCGAGTGCGCCGGCATCGATGGCGGCGAGTTCCAGGGCGGACTGTTCGAGCTTCTGGGCGGTGAACTGCTTGGACTCGAGAACGAAGTGGCCGCGGCGGTAGAGGTCGAGGAAATTGGTGCTGGTGCCGCCGGGGACTTTGACGGGGTATTCGAAGCTGTAGCCTTCGTGGTGATTGTGTGAGGGGGCGGGGAGGCCGAGGAGCTGGGTGAGGCCGATGAGGAAGCTCTGGGAATTGGCGCGCTCATTGGCCTCGGCCCGGGACCAGTGGTCGATGAAGGAGGCGGGAGTGAGGGCGGGCTGCGACATGGGTGGCGGATGAAAGCGGAGCGGGGCGTGGATGCAAGGATTATGGGGATGGAGCCGGGGGGAATGAGTAGGTGGGAGATGGGGGATGGGGATTTATGATTTGGGAGAGGGGAGGTGGAGGGACGTGCGGTGGGGGTGGGTGAGGCGGAGGGGGAGGTGATTTTGTGGGGTGTGGGAGTTGGGGCGCCCTTTCAGGGCTCTACCAGGGAGAGTGGGGGGATGGTGGGTTCTCCCAGCGCGTTGCGCTGGGCTGCGATAGGTCGCACCTTTGGTGCTCAAAGGCCTGTCTCCGGGCAAAAGCGAGGTGAGCGGGCAGCTTGGCCGCCATTACGAGGGCTGAACCACCCCGTCATACGAGGTGTGCCTGCGTTCCCCTTTGTCGTTGTGAGCGGCCTTTGTGGAGAGGAGCCTGAGGAAGATGTGGATTTGATCTGGATGCCCTTTTGGCAAACGGACGGAGTGTGAGGATGTTCGCACGCGATGGTGTTTGCCGCGTGCTGGTGGACGGGCGGGCTGTCGCTACACACGTCTTGCGAGTGGTGGGCGGTGCCTTTGTCATCACCCGCATGCCCTTTTGGCAAACGGACAGAGTGTGAGGATGTTCGCACGCGATTGAGTTTGCCACGTGCTGGTGGACGGGCGGGCTGTCGCCACACCCGTCCTACGAGTGGCGGGGGCGCAAGGGCTGCGGAGTGGCACCCGGAGCCAGTGGAACACTGGCGCTCCCAGTAAAGACTGGGTCTGCTGCGCAGACCCGGAACTCCGGGCCCGACACAGCGGGGCGCTAGCAGCACTGTGGCAAGCGGGACGCTTGCACTACGGCCTTGTCAGTCGCCGCCGCCGGCGACTTTGGGGGTGTTGCCGAAGGCTTCTTTGACGGAGGCGAGGGCGTAGTCGCGGTTGAGCTTGGTGATCCAGCGGACGCTGATGCCTTTGGGGCAGGCGGCTTCGCATTCGTACTGGTTGGTGCAGTTGCCGAAGCCTTCTTTGTCCATCTGGCGGACCATGCCGAGGGTGCGGCGGTCTTTTTCGGGCTGGCCCTGGGGGAGGGAGTTGAGCTGCCCTGCCTTGGCGGAGACGAAGAGCATTGCGCTGGCGTTTTTACAGGCGGCGACGCAGGCTCCGCAGCCGATGCATTCGGCGGCGTCCATGGCGGCGTCTGCGACTTCCTTGCCGATGGGGAGGGCGTTGGCGTCCTGTGGGGCGCCGGTGCGGACGGTGACGAAGCCGCCGGCCTGCTGGATGCGGTCGAAGGCGGTGCGGTCGACCATGAGGTCCTTCAGGACGGGGAAGGCGCGGGCGCGGAAGGGCTCGATCCAGATGGTGTCTCCGGTGCGGAATTTGCGCATGTGGAGCTGGCAGGTGGTGGTGGCTTTTTCGGGGCCGTGGGGGACGCCATTGATCTGCATGGAGCACATGCCGCAGATGCCTTCGCGGCAGTCGTGGTCGAAGGCGACGGGGTCTTCTCCTTTGGAGATGAGGCGCTCATTGACGATGTCCATCATCTCCAGGAAAGAGGCGTGATCGGGGATTTCCGGGGCTTCAATGTCCTGGAAGTGGCCTGGCTGCGAGCCATTCTGACGCCAGACTTTGAGGTGCAGATTGAGTAGAGACATGGGGACGGGAGAGGAACGTTATTTGTAGCTGCGGACGGCAAGGTGGACTTCTTCGAAGGTCAGCGGCTCCTTGTTGAGGGTGGGCTGGCTGAGGTTGCCGGTGTATTCCCAGGCGGCGGCGTAGCTGAAGTTTTCGTCGTCGCGTTTGGCTTCGCCGTCGTCGGTCTGGTATTCGGTGCGGAAGTGGCCGCCGCAGCTTTCTTCGCGGTGGCGGGCGTCGAGGCAGAGGAGCTCGGCGAACTCCATGAAATCGGCGACGCGTCCGGCTTTTTCGAGCTCGGGGTTGGTGAAGTCGCCGCTGCCGGGGACTTTGACGTTTTGCCAGAACTCTTCGCGGAGCTCGGGGATGCGCTTGAGGGCTTCGGTGAGGCCGGCGCGGTCGCGGGCCATGCCGCATTTTTCCCAGACGAGGAGGCCGAGCTCGCGGTGGAAGCTGTCCACGCTGCGCTTGCCGTTGATGTTGAGGAATTTTTTGGTCTGAGCGGTGCAGGCTTCGACGGCTTTCTTGAACTCGGGGTGGTCGGTGGTGACGCTGCCGGGTTTCTGGCCCACCAGGTAGTTGGCGATGGTGGTGGGGATGACGAAGTAGCCGTCTGCGAGGCCCTGCATGAGGGCGGAGGCTCCGAGGCGGTTGGCGCCGTGGTCGGAGAAGTTGGCCTCTCCGAGGACGTGGAGGCCGGGGAGGTTGCTCATCAGATTGTAGTCCACCCAGAGGCCGCCCATGGTGTAGTGGACGGCGGGGTAGATGCGCATGGGGCGCTTGTAGGCGCTCTCTCCGGTGATGCGCTCGTACATTTCGAAGAGGTTGCCGTAGCGCTCGGCGATGGTCTTGGCTCCGAACTGCTGGATGGCCTCTGCGAAGTCGAGGTAAACACCGCGACCGCCGGGGCCGACGCCGCGACCGTCGTCGCAGGCTTCCTTGGCAGCGCGGGAGGAGATGTCACGCGGGGCGAGGTTGCCGAAGCTGGGGTATTTGCGCTCGAGGTAGTAGTCGCGGTCGGCCTCGGGGATTTGATCGGGGGCCTTGCCGCAGTCTTCCTTCTTTTTGGGGACCCAGACGCGGCCGTCGTTGCGGAGGGACTCGGACATGAGCGTGAGCTTGCTCTGGTAGTCGCCGCTAACGGGGATGCAGGTGGGGTGGATCTGGGTGTAGCAGGGGTTGGCGAAGAAGGCGCCTTTGCGGTGAGCACGCCAGGTGGCGGTCACGTTGCAACCCATGGCGTTGGTGGAGAGGTAGAAGACGTTGCCGTAGCCGCCGGTGCAGAGGAGGACGGCGTCGCCGGCGTGGGCTTCGATTTTGCCGGTGACGAGGTTGCGGGTGATGATGCCCTTGGCGTGGCCGTCAACGGTCACGAGGTCGAGCATCTCCATGCGGGTGTACATCTGGACGCCGCCTGCGGCGATCTCCTTATTCAGCGCGGAGTAGGCGCCGAGGAGGAGCTGCTGGCCGGTCTGGCCGCGGGCGTAGAAGGTACGGCTGACCTGAGCGCCACCGAAGGAGCGATTGGCGAGCATGCCGCCGTATTCACGGGCGAAGGGAACGCCCTGGGCGACGCACTGGTCGATGATGTTGACGCTGACTTCGGCGAGGCGGTGGACGTTGGCCTCACGGGCGCGGAAGTCGCCGCCTTTGACGGTGTCGTAGAAGAGACGGTGGACGCTGTCGCCGTCGTTCTGGTAGTTTTTTGCCGCATTGATGCCGCCCTGGGCTGCGATGGAGTGGGCGCGGCGGGCGCTGTCCTGGAAGCAGAAGCACTTTACCTTGTAGCCGAGCTCTGAAAGCGTGGCGGCTGCGGAGGAGCCTGCGAGACCGCTGCCGACGACGAGGACGGTGAACTTGCGCTTGTTCTTCGGATTGATGAGCTTGGAGTCCTGCTTGTGCTTGGACCACTTCATGGCCATCGGGCCGGAGGGGATATTGGAATTGAGAGGCATGGCGTGTCGCGGGAAGAATTAACGGCCGTAGTGGAAGAACAGGATCGCGATGGGGATGGAGCAGTTGCCGACGAGGATGAGACCTGCGAAGGCGTAGCCGAGCTTTTTGAAGAGGGGCTCTGTTTTGTCCGTGGAGACGCCAAGGGTCTGGAAGAGGCTGCTGAAGCCGTGGCTGAGGTGGCTGGAGAGCAGCAGCATGGCGATGATGTAGAAGATGGAGGCGGGAGCCCAGGAGAAGCCGGCGATGACCATGCGGTAAACGTCGTGGACGGTCTCGCCATGGAGGGTGGTGTGGTAGGTGCCGTAGTCGTTGCCTGCATGGACGGTGAAGTGGAGCAGGTGATAGACGATGAAGGCGAGGATGGTGAGGCCGCTCCAGATCATGGTGCGGGAGGACTTGCTGCTGACCTGGGCCTTGTGCTGGCCGTAGGCGTCTTTGCGGGCGGCGCGGTTGGCTCGGGTGAGCTGGATGGTGGCGACGATGTGAATGACGACGGCTGCGAGCAGGCCGAGGCGCGCGATCCAGACGCCGCCGCCGTGCAGGGCGGTCTGGAGCATGTGGCCGTATTCATTGATGGCATCCTTGCCGACGAAGATCAGCAGGTTGCCGATCATGTGGCCAAAAACGAAGCCGATCAGCACGAGGCCGGTGAGGGCGACGAGGAACTTTTTGCCGATGGAGGAGGCGTAAAATCGAGAGAGGGAGTCAAAAACAGCGCTCATGTGGGAGGTTTTCATCTTGAACATACGATGCGTGTGCGCAAGCCGTGCCTGCATTTTTTGCTGCGAAAATGCTGCTGCGAAGCGGTCTCAAAGACGCTGTGAGGCAGTGAGTTGTCCAGCCGACAGGGGATAGAGGGGGCGGTAGGGACTGGATGCGGGCTGAGAGGCCTGCGGAAGGTGCGGAATATGCGGAAGGAGGAAGAGGAAGAGGAAGAGGAAGAGGAAGAGGAAGAGGAAGAGGAAGAGGAAGAGGAAGAGGAAGAGGAAGAGGAAGAGGAAGAGGAAGAGGAAGAGGA
>NZ_JACHIG010000029.1 GCF_014203095.1 Prosthecobacter vanneervenii
AAAATACAGTTGCACGAAATCAGAGCTGAACTACTCTCCTGACCCCCGACGAAAAGCGGCGGCTGAAACAAAAGGAAAAGAAAAGCGAGAAGCGGTTCTTGGACTTGGAAATCAGAACGATCTTTTAGAAAACACAGAAGCAACTTTGAGGGATGAGAATCCTGAGGAGTTGCTGGAAAACAAAAAGGCTAAATTGTGCGCTGCGCGATGAAACGCGCAGGAGCATCTGTGGTTTAAACAGATGCGGTCAATTTGGCTGACTTTAAAAGTCAGCACCAATATTTTTTGGAGAGTTTGATTCTGGCTCAGAACGAACGCTGGCGGCGTGGATAAGACATGCAAGTCGAACGGGATCATTGGAGTAGCAATACAACGATGGTCTAGTGGCGAACGGGTGCGTAACACGTGGATACATTCCGGGAAGCGGGGGATAGCCCAGGGAAACTTGGATTAATACCGCATGTGATCGAGAGATCAAAGACGGGGACCGCAAGGCCTGTCACTTCCCGATTGGTCCGCGGCCTATCAGCTAGTTGGCGGGGTAAAGGCCCACCAAGGCTACGACGGGTAGCTGGTCTTAGAGGACGACCAGCCACACTGGAACTGAGACACGGTCCAGACACCTACGGGTGGCAGCAGTCGAGAATCTTTCACAATGGGGGCAACCCTGATGGAGCGACGCCGCGTGGAGGATAAGGTCTTCGGATTGTAAACTCCTGTCATGTGTGAACAAGGTTGCAGGGATAATACCTTTGCAAATTGATGGTAACACAAGAGGAAGAGACGGCTAACTCTGTGCCAGCAGCCGCGGTAATACAGAGGTCTCAAGCGTTGTTCGGAATCACTGGGCGTAAAGGGTGCGTAGGTGGCGTGGTAAGTCAGATGTGAAAGCCCGGGGCTCAACCTCGGAACAGCATCCGATACTGCCGTGCTAGAGTACTGAAGAGGTGACTAGAATTCTCGGTGTAGCAGTGAAATGCGTAGATATCGAGAGGAATACCAAAGGCGAAGGCAGGTCACTGGGCAGTTACTGACACTGAGGCACGAAGGCCAGGGGAGCAAACGGGATTAGATACCCCGGTAGTCCTGGCAGTAAACGGTGCACGTTTGGTGTGGGCGCAATCGACCGCGTCCGCGCCGGAGCTAACGCGTTAAACGTGCCGCCTGGGAAGTACGGTCGCAAGATTAAAACTCAAAGAAATTGACGGGGACCCGCACAAGCGGTGGAGTATGTGGCTTAATTCGATGCAACGCGAAGAACCTTACCTGGTCTTGACATGCATTGTGTCTCCGGTGAAAGCCGGATAGGGTAGCAATACCCGCTTTGCACAGGTGCTGCATGGCTGTCGTCAGCTCGTGTCGTGAGATGTTGGGTTAAGTCCCGCAACGAGCGCAACCCCTGTGATTTGTTGCCACCGGCGTATGCCGAGCACTCGAATCAGACTGCCTCGATCAACGAGGAGGAAGGTGGGGATGACGTCAAGTCCGTATGGCCCTTACGACCAGGGCTGCACACGTACTACAATGCCCAGCACAATGTGAACCGATACCGCGAGGTGGAGGAAATCAGCAAAACTGGGCTCAGTTCAGATTGGAGTCTGCAACTCGACTCCATGAAGTTGGAATCGCTAGTAATGGTACATCAGCTACGGTACCGTGAATACGTTCCCGGGTCTTGTACACACCGCCCGTCACATCATGGAAGCTGGTTTCGCCCGAAGTGCGTGCGCCAACCGCAAGGAGGCAGCGCCCTAAGGCAAGACTGGTGACTGGGATGAAGTCGTAACAAGGTAGCCGTAGGGGAACCTGCGGCTGGATCACCTCCTTTCTATGGAGAATTGTCCGAGGCTCACGCCTATTTAGGACAAGGTCGACACCTCGCCGCAAGGCAGGTGTGTGAAGTGGCGAAAGCCCTCACAAACCTTTTTTCACTGCGCGGTTAAGAGTGCAGCGCACAATTTAGTCTTTTGTTTTCCGTGTGCCATGAGCGGGGGTTTAGCTCAGTTGGTAGAGCGCTAGCTTTGCAAGCTTGATGTCAGGAGTTCGAGTCTCCTAACCTCCACCATCAATGATCAGCGGGCATGTAGCTCAGTTGGTTAGAGCACCGCCTTGATAAGGCGGGGGTCACTGGTTCGAGTCCAGTCCTGCCCACCATTCATTGCGCACAGTCTGTAATTTTCAGGATCAGAGTTCTTTGACAACTGCATATAGGGTAGAAAAAATTCAATTGAGCCCTCTTGAGAACCAAGAGGTTTTAAAGAAAAGATAGAATCAGGCGAAAACATTTCGGCGGGTGTCAAAACCCGTCACATGAAATGGTTTTTAACAATGCAAGATTTATAGGGTATGTAGTGAATGCCTTGGCACTAGCAGGCGATGAAGGACGTGGTAAGCTGCGATAAGCTCCGGACAGCCGCAAGCAGGCTTTGACCCGGAGATCTCCGAATGGGATAACCTGTGATGATTCATGTCATCACGTGACGCTCTGAATACATAGGAGCGTTGACGCAACACCGCCCGAAGTGAAACATCTCAGTAAGGCGAGGAAAAGAAAGCGAATGCGATTCCGTCAGTAGTGGCGAACGAAAGCGGACCAGCCTAAACCGGAAATTTATTTCCGGGGTTCGGGGCCCGATGTGGTAGTTGAAGAGTTAGGTGAAGCGAATGGAAAATCGCTCCAAAGAGGGTGAGAGGCCCGTAACCGAAAACTTGACAACGCCTAGGGATTCCCAGAGTAACACGATCCACGTGGCATTTCGTGTGAAGATGTGCCGACCACGGCATAAGGCTAAATACTAGCTAGTGACCGACAGTGAACAAGTACCGCGAGGGAAAGGTGAAAAGAACCGCCGTGAGCGGAGTGAAATAGTACCTGAAACCACATACCTACAAGGTGTCAGAGCCGGCTTGTCCGGTGATGGCGTGCCTTTTGCAAAATGAGTCTGCGAGTCAGTCTGTGTGGCAAGCCTAAGCCCTTCTGGGGTGGAGGCGGAGCGAAAGCGAGTCCGAACAGGGCGACAAGTCGCACGGGCTGAACCCGAAGCGGAGGCGATCTACCCATGGCCAGGTTGAAGCGTTGGTAATACGACGTGGAGGACCGAACTGGTGAACCTTGAGACGTTCTCGGATGAGCTGTGGGTAGGAGTGAAAGGCTAATCAAGCCCCGTAATAGCTGGTTCTCCCCGAAATGTATTTAGGTGCAGCGTCATGCGCTGATCGAGGGGGGTAGAGCACTGAATGAGCTAGGGGGCACACCCGCCTACCAAACTCAATCAAACTCCGAATACCCTCGAATGTAGCATGGCAGTAAGACAGTGGGGGATAAGCTTCATTGTCGAAAGGGAAACAGCCCAGCCCTGCAGCTAAGGTGCCTAAATGCCGCTAAGTGGAAAGGAGGTGAGATTTCATTGACAGTGAGGATGTTGGCTTAGAAGCAGCCACCATTTAAACAGTGCGTAATAGCTGACTCATCGAGAGATCTCGCGCCGAAAATGATTGGCGATAAGCGGCATACCGAAGCTCTGGATTGTACCGGCTACGGCCGGTGCAGTGGTAGGGGAGCGTTCTGTGAGCGTCGAAGCGTGAAGGTGACTGACCGTGGAGTTCACAGAAGTGAGGATGCAGACATAAGTAACGTTAAGGGCGGTGAAATCCCGCCCCGCCGTAAACCCAAGGTTTCCTGGGCAACGATATTCGTCCCAGGGTTAGTCGGGAGCTAAGTCAAGGCCGTATGGCGTCGGCGATGCACATCGGGTTAATATTCCCGAACCGGCTATGGTTAAACCACACGTGCGTGGAAATTGAGAAAGCATGCCGGCTGAAAGTGGCAGAAGGAGGCGGGGCAACCCAAATCCGGTCTTTTGATCCGACCACCGAGAAAAGCGTTGTGGCCCTTTCCATGGCCGCCCGTACCGCAAACCGACACAGGTGGGTGGGTAGAATATACCAAGGCGAAAGAGTGAAACCTCGTTAAGGAACTCTGCAATCTAGTCCCGTAACTTCGGAAGAAGGGATGCCCTCTTAGGAGGGTCGCAGTGAAAGGGGACAACCGACTGTTTATCAAAAACACAGCATTGTGCCAAGACGAAAGTCCAAGTATACGATGTGACACGTGACCAATGCGGAAAGATTAAGGCAAGGGGTCAGCCGCAAGGCAAAGCTCTGAACCTAAGTCCCCGTGAATGTCGGCCGTAACTATAACGGTCCTAAGGTAGCGAAATTCCTTGTCGGGTAAGTTCCGACCTGCACGAATCGTGTAACGAGTTGTCCGCTGTCTCAACGAGGGGCTCAGTGAAATTGTAATAGCAGTGAAGATGCTGCTTACCCGCAGAAGGACGGAAAGACCCTATGCACCTTAACTGTAAGCTGTCACTGGTCGTTTGGTTTCCATGCTTAGCGTAAGTGGGAGACTTTGAAGCATGACTTTCGGGTCATGCTGAGTCGTCAATGAAACACCACCCTTGGGTATTGAACGATCTAACCGCAGTCCATGAATCTGGATGTGGGACCATGTCAGCCGGTCAGTTTTACTGGGGCGGTATCCTCCCAAAGAGTAACGGAGGAGCGCGAAGGTTGGCTCAGCGTGGTTGGTAATCACGTGTCGAGTGCATTGGCATAAGCCAGCCTAACTGTGAGACCTACAAGTCGAACAGATGCGAAAGCAGGCCAAAGTGATCCGGCGGTTTAATGTGGAATTGCCGTCGCTTAACGGACAAAAGGTACGCTAGGGATAACAGGCTGATTTCATCCAAGAGTTCATATCGACGATGAAGTTTGGCACCTCGATGTCGGCTCGTCGCATCCTGGGGCTGGAGAAGGTCCCAAGGGTCCGGCTGTTCGCCGGTTAAAGCGGCACGCGAGCTGGGTTCAGAACGTCGCGAGACAGTTCGGTCCTCTATCCTCTGTGGGCGCAGGAAAGTTGAGGGGTTCAATTCCTAGTACGAGAGGACCGGAATTGACGCACCTCTGGTGTTCCAGTTGTTCTGTCAAGAGCATCGCTGGGCAGCTATGTGCGGAAGGGATAAGCGCTGAAAGCATCTAAGTGCCAAGCCCATCCCAAGATAAGCTTTCCCTGAAGGATCGTGGAAGACTACCACGTTGATAGGCCACGGGTGCAAGCACAGTAATGTGTTCAGCTTAGTGGTACTAATCATCCGTTTGTCTTGCATTGTTCCATTTCAAACCAAACTGAAGCCTGGTTCCCGGGCTCAAGACGAATTTTTTCCCTATGTGCAGTTGTCAGGGAACCCTCCCTGAAAAAGTGTCTCCAGACACTCGGTTCA
>NZ_JACHIG010000030.1 GCF_014203095.1 Prosthecobacter vanneervenii
GCAGCCTTGGCCTCACCCGTGCCCGTCACACCCGCCGCCTCCAGCCCCTCCTGCAGCAGGCACGCCAGGCACATCCCATCCCTCTCCAGCTTTCCGGAGCACACTGGGCATTGGTTCGGCGCTTGTCCGGTGGCATCCATCACATCACTTTCGCTTCACAGGTTGCTGCTCCGTCACGCGCACGCTGCCCGTCACAGCCATCCGCTCCCGGGCCTTGCCCAGCAGCTTCGCAGCCGCCCTCGGCTCCTCCTCATCCTGCCGCTCGCAGACGGCTACAATTTTTCTCAAAATCACCCCCGCCTCCTGCGGCCTCCCGCACTCCCTCAGCGCATCCGCCAGCGGCACAAACCTCGTGAAGTCTGCTATCTCCCCCTCCATCTGCCCCATCAGTCCCGGCAGCTGCTGCAAAAGCCTCCGCGCATCCGCATCCTCCCCCAGCTTCATCAGCGTCACCGCATGCTGCACCAGCAGCCCCGCCGCACTCGCAGGCAGCGGCCCATCGATCAGCCTTACCCGCTCCAGCCACAGCCCTCCCAGCTCACGCGCCTCATCCTTCAGATTCATCTGACGCAGCGTCTCCAGCAGCGCCTCCACCCGCACCAGCGTGTAGGCATCCGCAGGACCCAGCTGCTGGTCGCACACCTTCACCTCCGCACGCATCAGCTCCAGATTCCCCTCCAGATCCCCCTGCTTCAACAGCGTGCTGCTCAGCGCCTTCAGGCTCGACTTCGCCCTCATGTAATCCGGCCCCACCGTTTGCCAGTAGATCTCCATCGCTCGTCGCCCGTGCGCGATGGACTCCTCCACCTGCCCCGCCTCCCGGCAGTGCTTCGCCAGCCGTCCATACGCACGCCCGGTGATGGAATGCTTCTCTCCAAACTTCTCCATCGCAAAGTCACACGTCTCCCTTCCCAGCTTCAGCGCCTCCTGCCTTCTACCCTGCTCAAAAATCGCTGTCATCAGCTCGATCCGGCACAGGATGCTGTCAAAATTCTCCCCTGCCTTCTGGTAGTTTTCGATGCATCCCTTCAGCAGCCCCTCCGCCTCTTGCAGCGACGCACGGCTCCTCACCTCCTGCACCAGCTCTTCCGCCAGCGCATACTTCGTCTTGTAGATCTGCCCGTCATCTCCAGCCAGATGCCCCTCCTGCCAGGCCACGATCCGCCTCAGCTCATCTCGAAATTCCTGCCCCTCCACGCTGTCCGCCTCCGTCAGGTGCATCCTCTTCAGCGTCACCCGGTACCGCATGCTCCACAGCAGCGGATCATCCGCATCCAGAAACGGCTGCACTTCCGCCAGCACCACCTCAAACAGCTTCAGATCTGACGGCTTGTTCAGCAGTGTGGACAGCTCGTCCAGCATCACCGCCTTCCGGCGCGGATCTCCCTGAAACTCCCCCACCCTCCTCAGCAGCTCCTCCCTCAGATGATCAGGGTTCACATTCCTTCCCGTCAGGTGCTCATCCATTCCATGCACCGTCTCCAAAATGATCTCCGCGATCTCGTCAGACTCCTTCTTCTGCATCAGGGCCAGCCGCTGCGCCGCACGCGCCTTCACCGCCTGGTACACTGACACCGCCGTCCCCAGCACCAGGCACGTCACTGCACCCACCACCGCCAGCGTCACCGCCTTGTTCCTCCGCGCTAGTTTCCACACCCTCTCCACCGTCCCCACTGCCCTGCTCTCGATCGGCTCCCCGTTGAGAAACCTCTCCAGCTCATCCGCCAGATATCCCGCGCTCGGCAGCCGCTTCTCAGGCCGCTTCTCCAGGCAGCGCAAAATCAAAGTCGCCAGATCCGGGTGCACCCTCCCCAGCGATGCTGCCGTCACTCCCTCACCCGCAGTCGGCTTTCCATCCTTCGCCCCGTCACCCTTTCTCGTCGTCAGCTTCCCCGATGAACTGATCTCAGGCTCCTCCTGCGTGATCCTCCTCATCACCTCCACCGCGCTCCCCCCCGTAAACGGCAGCTTCTCCGTCAGCATCTGAAACAGCATCACCCCCAGCGCCCACACATCGCTCGCCGTCGTCACCTCCTTCGCCTTCCCCGC
>NZ_JACHIG010000031.1 GCF_014203095.1 Prosthecobacter vanneervenii
TGCACCCTTCTCTGAAAAAGCCGGTCAAGTAAAAAGTCATCGTACGCAGGGGCTGGGGAGTGATTGAGCGCGGATGAATGAGTTCGCCGCAAAGCATCATGGCGTGGGCATCCGCACCTCTGCGCGTGTGGCACAGGGTGTGGCGTTCATGCTCCATGTCAGCGGTGGCGATGCTGTGATCACACTTCTCTGCGGGGCGGGCACTTTGAAGCCCCCTTCCATTGCGACGAAATCAGATCCCCAGCCCTCCATCCTGACCCGAGGTGCGCTGCATGAGCCCGAGGCTCAGCAACCAACCAGTGTGCAATTGGAGCGGCTGGGGAAAGTCTGTTTCGGCTTGGCGGCCCGCCTGGGCTTCGCTGTCTGCGCTGGCGGTATGTTCTGATACTCGCGGCCTTCAGTCAAGAGCTGCCAGGTGATGCGGGCCATGCGCCGCGCCACGCACAGTATGGCAGTGTTGGCCTTCTTGCCTGCGGCGCGCTTCTTCTGGTAGAGGTCGCCAAAGTAGGAGTCGCAGCCCATCGCCACCCAGGCTGCTTCCACGAAGGCCCAGCGCAGCCACTTGTTGCAGTGCCGCATGAGCTTGCCGTTGTAAGTCTTGCCGCCGCTGCTGCTGGTGCTCGGGCACAGGCCGATGTAGCCGCAGAGCTTCTGCGCGCTGTGAAAGCGGCTGATGAGGTCGATCTCGGTGACAACCACCGCCGCAAGGATCGGACCCATGCCTGGGATGCTCTGCACGTGCTGCTGCGCGGCTGTGGTGCTCATCATCTGCGCCAGCGCGGCCTCGTCCTCCTTGATGCGCGCCTGCACGTTCTTGAGCATCTCGAGCTGCTGCTTGAGCAGCAGGCCGGCAGGTGTGGGAAGCTTCAGCTTCTCCAGGAAACTCATGCCCCTTTTGCCAAAGAGGTCGCTGCACTGCGGCAGCTTGAGGTCATGCTGCGCGCCAAGCAGGCGGTGGATGCGGTTGCGCAGCATGGTGCGCTGGCGCACGAAAAAGCAGCGCTGCCGCAGCACCTCCTTGCGCAGGCGCGTCTCCTTGCAGGGAATGTGGACGCTGCTGACGAGACCTGCACGCAGCAGCAGCGCAAGGATGCGCGCGTCGATCTTGTCAGTCTTGACCTGCGCCTCGGCGATGATGCGGGTCTTGAACGGGTTGGCCAGCATGATGCGTGCTGCTGGCATCGACCGTTCCAAGACCTCGTAAAGCCAATACCAGTTCATGGTGGCTTCAAACACCACGCGCGGGTTGGGCCAGCGTTTGACCAGTGTTGCAAAGTCATGCGGCGAATGATGCTCGATGCGGCCTTTGCCAAGGTCGCAGCCTGCTGCGTCAACGGCATGCCAGACGCTGTACTTTTTATGGTAGTCGATGCCGATGAATGTGGCGGCTTCGGTGAGTATGACAGGCGGTGGTGCTTTGGTTTTGGATGAGGTGATCATGGTGTGCACACCATACCAAATCGCGCTCTCCTAGGAGAGCGGAGGCTTGAAACACTGTTTTCCCTTCGCATTCATGTCGCCTGACCCC
>NZ_JACHIG010000032.1 GCF_014203095.1 Prosthecobacter vanneervenii
TGCCAGTAGTGTTCGGCACTGGGAGTGCTTTCGAGCGGGAAGCAAAGAACCATGGCGCGGCATTTTGGCGACGCAGAGATTGGCAAAAGAGCTTCAATGACGGCAGGCTGGCATCCAGGCACGCGCAGCCCTGGCGTTCTGTGCGCCTGCTTTATGCCCTAGCGTGAAGGCTTCCAATTTTGCAAAGACCCATACCGCGGCTTGCGCACACGGGTGGCGCGCTGCACCTCAAGCCGCAGCGCTTCGGCCAGCTCCTCTTCGCTCGCAGTCTGCATCTGATGAAAGGCCAGCATCTCCAGCATCCGTTTGCTCGGCCGCCGTCCCAGCCTGCGCGTGAGCAGCAACGCGCAGATCAGCGCGGCGTAGATCTGGATGGCCACGCCGTTTTCGCTTTCCGCAAACCAGTGCCGGCAGGGCAGCAGGCATTTGAGCCAGCGGAAAAAACCCTCCACCTCCCAACGCCGCCGGTAGAGCCCGGCGAGCTCCCCGGCGCTGAGCTGTTGCGCAGTTTGATTGCTCACCAGCCATACGGGCTCCTCCATGTCCGGCCGGTCCACGACCACCAGGCGGAACGGGCCGCGTTTGCACAGGGCTCTCTCGCCGAGCATGACAAGCTCATCACGGCAGACGCCGACCTGGATGTCGCCCTGGCTTAGCGGCAGCTCCTGGAGCGTCTCCACCTTGACGTGGTTTTGGCGCAGGCGCATGAGAAAGCCGCACCCGGCGCTCTCGAGCTCCTCGAGGTAGCGGTAGTTCATGCCGTAGTTGCGGTCGCCGATGTAGAACTCTCCGGCCTTGAGCTGATGGCGCAGGGCTTTGCGCTCGCACAAAACCCCGTTGGAGGGCAGGCCGCCGGCTGGCAGGCCGTCGGCCAGCCGGTATTTGATGTGCAGGCGCACGGCGCGCTGGTCCTTGTACTGGCTGCGCCAGGTGGCCCAGTCCATGCGCGGGAGCACATACCACAAGGTGCTGTCGACCACGCGCAGCGCGGAGAGGTCCACGCCGCCGGGGCCGGGCTCTGCTGGCAGGTCAGCCACCAGGCGCTCCAGCACGGCCTGGAGCAGCCGGGCGTCAAAGAGGCTCTGCGCCTCCGAGAAGCTGCCCAGGCTCACCGGCAAGATGCCCAGGAAGCGCTGCGTGCGCTGCAGCCTGCTGGCCTGGCAAAGTCCGCGCATGGAGGTGATGACCGGGTTGAACAGGCCGAGCAAAAACAGCGAGAAGTAGTCGCGCTGGTGCAGCGTGCGCCGCGGATCGTGCTCGCTGCGGTGGGGGGGATGCTGCGGGCTGACCTCGTCGAGCACACGCTGGAACTGCTCAATGAGCTTCCAGTGCCGCAGCTGGGCGGCTTCAATCTTGGGTGCTGGGACTCGGGCTGCAGCCATCAGCAACTTCATGCCACCCTTGGCCCAAAGGTACAGCAACGTTTTTGTCACATACCCCCCTCAAACACCATGCCGAACACTACTGGCA
>NZ_JACHIG010000033.1 GCF_014203095.1 Prosthecobacter vanneervenii
CTAGTATTGTGTTAGGTTAGTTTACCGCAAAACTTTTCAATCTTTTCGAAAATGCGTTCCGCAGTGGCGGTCCATACAAAAGGCTTGGGATCTTTGTTATGGGCACCGATGTAATCGAGTATGGATTTGCGCAGGTGGGGGACGCTGGTGAACGAGCCGCGTCGGATGACCTCAAGGGTTATCTTGGCAAAGAAGCGCTCAACTTGATTGAGCCAGCTGGAATGGGTTGGGATAAAATGCAGATGCCAGCGTGGATGACGTAGCAGCCACTGCCGCACAGCGCTGGTTTTGTGAGTGGCGTAGTTGTCTGCCACGACATGGATGGCCAGGTGCGCCGGAGTGGTGCGTTCAATGTGCCTGAGGAACTCCAAAAACTCCTTCTGCCGGTGGCGGGGCTTGCACTGCGCGAAGACTTCTCCTGTCTTGACGTCCATGGCGGCAAACAATGTGGTGGTGCCGTGGCGGAAGTAATCATGGCTGGCGCGTTCAGGCGCGCCACCTGGCAGCATTGGCAGGATGGGTTGTGATCGCTCCAGGGCCTGGCACTGGCTCTTCTCATCCAGGCTGAGCACCAGCGCGTTGTTTGGCGGGCTCATATAAAGGCCGACAACATCGCGGACCTTTTCCACAAAGTGCGGATCGGTCGAGAGCTGGAAGCTCTCTGAGCGGTGCGGTGCCAAGCCGAAGGTGCGCCAGATGACAGATACTCTCTCATTGGAGATTCCTGCCTTGGCGGCCATGCGGCGGGTGCTCCAGTGGGTGCCCTGCACTGGCTTGGTCTCCAGAGTCAGGCGCAGCACCTCGGCGACTTTTTCGTCGCTGATAGTGCGCGGCGGGCCACTGCGAGGTGCGTCAGTCAGGCCCCCGATGCCATCCTGCGCATAACGTTTGCGCCATTTGCCCGCTGATGTGTTGGACAGTCCAACTCGCTTGCCAACCTCTTTGTCATCAAGCCCTTCAGCGCTCAGCAAAACAGCCTGCGCCCTCTTTGCCTCGGCCTGCGGGGTTTTGCGCGCCTCAGCCATGCGCTGTAACTCGCCGCGTTGTTCTTTATTCAACTTCAATCGAATTGTAGGACGTCCTCCAGCCATGCTGGTATCCTAGCACCTTTCCTTGTTTTGAAAAGAACTAACCTAACACAACACTAG